>PNOO01000001.1 GCA_013824905.1 Syntrophus sp. (in: bacteria)
AACGACGGGAACATCAACGAGGTCCTGCGCTCATTGCGGGTGCACGGCCAGGGGAGCGACAAATACGATAACGTCCGGATCGGGATCAACGGCCGGCTGGACACCTTCCAGGCCGCGATCCTCCTTGCCAAGTTCGAGATCTTCCCCGAGGAGATCGGACTCCGCCAGGGGGTCGCCGACGATTATAACGAACTCCTCGCCGATGTCGTTGCAACGCCGCAGGTTCCCGAAGGCTATAAAAGCGCCTGGGCGCAATACTCGATCCTCGCCCGCGGCGTCGCGGAGCGTGCCGCGTTTATGGCAAAGCTGAAAGGGGCCGGGATCCCCACTGCGATCTACTACCCGAAGCCCCTCCATCTTCAAACGGCCTTTGCCTCGTCGGGCTACCGGGAGGGCGATTTCCCGATCAGCGAGGATTGTGCCCAGCGGATCTTCAGCCTCCCCATGCACCCTTACCTCGCCGCCGAAGGCCGGCGACGGATCGCCGATGTCCTGAGGGGAAAATGATGATCCCCGGTTCTCTTCCCGGCCCATCAAAAGACAAGGCAGGCATTCATTAAGGATGCCTGCCTTGACGGCCAGCCGAGGGTTTTTCTTTAAATGGCCCCTCCGATAGTTACTTCCTGCTGATCGTTCCTTCCCAGGTGCTGATCGTGGTCTCCTTTTTGTCTTCTTCACTGAACCACCGACTGGTGACGCATTTCGATTCCGTATAGAAAGCGACGCCGTCCCGGCCCATCACATGGAGATCTCCGAAGAAGGAGTCCTTGTGGCCCGCGAAGGGGAAATAGGAGACGGGCACGGGAATGCCCACGTTCACGCCCACCATGCCGCCATGGGTCCGGTGTACGAACTCCCGGGCATAATAGCCGTTCTGAGTGAAGATGCAGGAGCCGTTGGCAAACCGGCTCGCGTTCATGATGGCCAGACCCTCTTCAAAATCCTTTACCCGCTTGATGGCAGTCACCGGACCGAAGATCTCGCAGTCCCCGACGGTCATCCCGGGTTTCACATGATCAAAGATGGTGGCCCCCACAAAGTGACCGTTCTCAAAGCCGGGGACGACAAGGTTCCGGCCGTCCAGGATCAACTCGGCCCCCTCCTCGACACCCTTGTTGATCCAGTCGATGACGGACGCCTTGTGTTCCGCCGAGACGACGGGCCCCAACTCCGTATCTGGATGGTAGGCGCATCCCACCTTCCGCGCTTTGGCAAACTTGACCAGGTGGGAGATGAACTCGTCGGCGCAGGCCTCCTCGACGCAGAGCGCCGGCAGGGCCATGCAGCGCATTCCCGCGCAACCGAACGTCGAGTTGATGATCCCGAGGGCCGAGCGTTCCAGCGCGGCATCGCGCAGGACCAGACCGTGATTCTTCGCCTCGCAGAGGGCCTGGACCCTTTTCCCGTGAGCCGCGGCCGTGGAGTAGATGTGGAGACCGACCGAGGTGGACCCCACATAGGAGATCCCCCGGACATCGGGATGCTTCAAGAGCAGTTCCACCTCGTTGCGGCTGCAGGTGACGAGGTTTACGACCCCTTTGGGCATGCCCGCCTCGATGAGGAGTTCCAGGACCCGCATGGACGTCTGGGGCGTGAGGCTTGCCGCTTTCAGGACAAAGGTATTGCCGAGCGTGATGCATAGCGGAATCATCCAGCCGAAAGGGATCATCGCCGGAAAATTAAAGGGGACAATCCCGGCGAAGACACCGATGGGCTCGCGGTACATGACCGTATCGTGGCCTGTGGATACATTCATCAGTGCATCCCCCTGCATCAGGATCGGCGCCCCGCAGGCCATCTCCACCACCTCCATGACCTTGATGATGTCCCCTCGGGCCTCTTCGATGTTTTTTCCCAGTTCCATCGAAACCGATAAAGTCAGTTCTTCCAAGTGAGCTTCGAGCAGCGTTCTGAAACGAAACATGACTTCCGTCCGTTGTTGTATGGGTTTGGAAGACCAACCCGGAAAGGCGTCCCTAGCTGCGGCTACGGCGCTATTGACCTCCTCCACCGTACAGCAGGGGGCCTCCGCCATCACCTCCCCCGTACTGGAGTTCGTCACCGGCATATACTTTGTTGTCTTCGACTCTTTCCACTCGTTGTTCACACAATATCGCAATCGCTTTGCACCACCCATTTCCTCTCTCCTTTCAACCGGCCCGGCAACTATTTTCACTGATAACCGGAACCTATTTATTTCATTGAGATTAAAAAAGATGCTCTCCTTTTTCAACGAAGCGCCGGAATCCCTCCCTGTCTCCAGCCGCAGCCGCAATCCGCACAAGCCCCTTCTTGAGCTCCTCGGTGCCGGTGGCAATGGAGAGACGCAGATAATGAAACGGCTCGGCGCCGATCCGGCCAAATGATTTTCGGTCCATTGTCGCCACCCCGTGGACAAACAGGAGAAACATCTGCAGGAGCGTCGATGGACTGGTCTTATCACGGATATTCGCGGGAAGGCCGGCAAAGGCATCCATGGCGCCCAGGCTGCGACAGACCCCCTCCACATTGGGGAAGACATAGAAAGTCGCTTTCGGCTTCAGGCAGCGGATCCCCGGAATGGCATTGAGCCCGGCCACAACCAGGTCACGGCGCATCTGAAACGTATCCACCATCTTTTTGATCACCCCGGGACCTTCCGGAGATTCCATCCCCAGACGCACCCCTTCCTGGTTGTACGCGGCGGTGCAGGAGAAGTAATTGATGTTGAGGTTCTTGAAGACATCCGCCTCCTCCCGTGTGGGAAACAAGGCCCAGCCGATCCGGCCGCCCGTCCAGGCAAAGCTCTTGGAGGCGCCGCTAACCACGATCGTATTCCTCTCCATACCCGGGCAGGAGAGGATACTGTGATGGCGGCACTCATCAAAGAGGATATGCTCATAGATCTCGTCGGAAAAGATGCGGACATCGTCGCCGCATCGGGCGCGGATCACCCGGCCGATCTCCTGGAGCTGCGCCGGAGAGGCGACCCCTCCCGTGGGATTGGAAGGGAAGTTGAGGAAGATCAGTTTGGTTCTCTCCGAAAGGATAGGCTCCAGTTCAGCGCCGGATAGGGAAAATGCGTTCTCCTCTTTCAGATAGACGGGGACCGGCGTAGCGCCCACATAGGGGATGAAGGATTCATAGATGGGAAAACCGGGGCTGGGATAGACCACCTCGTCCCCAGGGCCACAGTAGGTCTGCTGGCACAGGCCGATGGGGGGCTTGCCCCCCGGAAAAACGACGACACGCTCCGCCTCCGCCCGAACCCCGCGTGTTTCCTCGATCTGTCTCGCGATAGCCGCCCGGAGGGAAGGGATCCCCTGGGGATCGCAGTAATGGGTGTTGTCCAGATCGATCTGGCGTTTGACCTCCTCCTTGATGAAAGCGGGGACCGGAAAATCGGGCTCACCCAGATTGCACTTGATGATCTCGCGCCCCTCGGCTTCCAGAGAACGGATATAGGGTCCTACCTTGAATGCATTCTCGCTGTCGATACGCCCGGCCCTGTCCGCATACAACCCCATTGTTGCCTCCCGATCCTTACTCTTTACCCCGTGATAGGTAGCGCCGCCCTCCGACCCGACAACGACCAACCCGTCGCCGGTTCGGAAAAAGTCGTATAATATATTTTTATAGCATGGATCGGAAACAGTTTCACGGCAGATTTTCCTGATAGTCGGATCAATCTCGAAAAATGATTGCATTTCCGCATTTTACACGCTAAAATTGACCTGTTTTTCAGTAGATTTCATATCCTGCCAGCGCTTTGGCTTTATTTTTTAGTGCGCTCACGAATTCAAAGGAGGGAAATGGCATGGGTAATCTGCAGAAACTCTTTAATCCGGAAACAATCGCCGTTATCGGCGCCACGGAGAAGGAAGGGACGTTCGGACGGGCCGTCCTGGAAAACGTACTGACTTCGGGCGACCGAAAGGTCTATCCCGTCAACCCGAACCGGGAGACGGTCCTGGGAAACCCCTGCTGGTCCGAGATAGGCGCCGTGCCCGGACCGGTCGATTTGGCCATCATCGCAACCCCCGCCGCTACTGTTCCCGGGGTGGTCGACGCCTGCGGCCGTGCCGGCGTGGGAGGGCTCATCATCATTGCCGCCGGTTTCCGTGAAGCGGGTGCGGAGGGAAAGCGCCTGGAGGAGGAGATCCTCAGGATCAACGCCGCCTACGGCATGGGGATCGTCGGCCCCAATTGCCTGGGAATCATGAGACCTCCCCTTAACCTCAACGCCACCTTCCTCCGCGATAATCCGGACGCAGGAAACATCGCCTTTATTTCCGACGCGGGCAGTTTCGGCCGGACCCTGCTCGACTGGGGCATCAGCTCCCACATCGGTTTCAGCATGGTGGTGTCCCTGGGTTCGGCCATCGATGTGAATTTCGGGGATGTCATTGAATTTCTCGCCGACGACCCACACACGAAAAGCATCATCCTTTACATGGAGGAGGTCGTCGGAAATGTGAAGCGTTTCGTCAGCGCCGTCCGCGGATTCGCCCGCTACAAGCCTGTCATCCTGCTCAAGCCCCCGATACTGATACTGGAGGATGAAGATTACGTCAGGCTGACCCACTCGGGCGCAATGGCCCGCCCGGAAAGGGTCTACGATGCCCTCTTCCGCCGCCTGGGCGTTGTCCGGGTCCGCGAGGCCCAGGACCTCTTCAACGCTGCCGGCGTCCTTTTTTCCCGCAATCGCCCCAAGGGCCCCCGTCTGGCTATCATATCAAACGCCAATGGGATCGGAATCATCGCCGCCAAACAGTTGCTGACCTCCGGCGGCCTGCTGGCGGAGCTCTCCAAAGAGACGACCATCCGGGCCATGGACGCCTTTATCCCCCCTTGCTGGAACCGGAGAAATCCCGTCCATATCCTCCGCAATGCCGATACCCCCCGGTATGCGGAGGCCGCGGAGATCTGTCTGAAGGATCCCGGAGTGGACGGGCTTTTGGTGATCTATACCCCCCAGGACTTCGCCCAACCCGAGGAACTGGCGGAGGCTCTTATCGCAGCGGCGGCCAAGACGGACAAGCCCCTGCTGACGGCATGGATGGGGGGGCGGGAAATGCTGCGGGGGCGCGAACTGATGGCGGAGAAAGGCATCCCCGCCTATGAAACGGCGGAGGCTGCCGTCCGCGCCTACCTCTATATGATCCAATACGAGCGAAACCTTCAGCTCCTCCAGGAAACCCCTGCTGAACTCCCCCTGGACGAGGCGCCTCCGAAGAACCACCTCAAGGCCCTCATCCGGCGCTCCTGTCGTGAGACCTGCTTTATCCTCACGGAGGAGGACTCCCGAAAATTTCTCCACAACTATGGCATCCCCGTCATCCCTTCCCGGATGGCAACCACACTGGAGGAAGCGATGGCCGCCGCCCGGGAAATAGGGTACCCCGTGGTCCTCAAAGTGGCTTCCCCCGACATCATCTTCCGCCAGGATGTAGGAGGAGTCGTCACGGCCATCGATTGCGAAAAAACGCTGATAACCGCCCATCACCGGATCCTTGACGGGGTCCGCCAGTTCACCCCGAAGTCGACCGTACGGGGCGTGACCGTTCAGAAGATGGTCGAGCACATCGATTACGAGCTCATCTTAGGGGCTAAGAAGGACCGACACTTCGGCGCCGTCATCCTCTTCGGCATGGGGGGGATAGGCGTGGAGCTGTTCAGAGACTTCTCCGTCGGATTGCCGCCCCTGAACCAAACACTGGCCCGGCGGCTCATGGAGGAGACGCGTGTCTATCGTATGCTCCAGGGCTTCCGAGGGAAAACTCCCGCCGACATCCGGCAACTGGAGAAGATCCTGGTGGGCTTCTCCAGAATGATCGTCGATTTCCCCGAGATCCGGGAGATGGACATCAACCCTCTGGCCGTCTGCCAGGGCAAGGCCGTCGCCCTGGACGCCCGGATCCTCCTGGATCATGGTGTATACCAAGAGAAAGCATCAGCCTCGGCCTATCCCCACCTGGTCATTACCCCCTATCCGACACGGTATGTCACGCCCTGGCGTCTGATCGACGGAACCGAGGTCATCCTCCGCCCCATCCGGCCCGAAGACGAACCTCTGGAGCATGAGATGCTCTCGACCGTCTCGGCGGAGACCCTCCGTTCCCGGTTCTACCAGAACCTCAAGCACATCAGCCATGCCATGCACGTGAGGTCCTGCCACATCGACTACGATCGGGAGATGGCCATTGTGGCCGAAATACGCACGGATCAGAAAAAACGCCTCATCGGCATCGGAAGTCTCGCCATCGACACGAACGGCGGCGGCACAGGGGAATTTGCCGTTATCGTTCACGACGACTTCGGAGGACGGGGCTTGGCGTCCAAGCTCCTGGATGTCCTCATCGGGATCGCCGCCGAGAGAGGCCTCAAGGAATTCTATGGATTTGTGGAGCCGACAAACGGCCGGATGACCGCCCTCTGTGAAAAGCTGGGCATGACCCGCCGGCGCGTCTCCGAAGATTTGGTACGGGTCAGTCTGACCCTGGAAGGTTAGAAAAATGGCGGGAGAGGGTCTATCAAATAGAGATACTATCTATTTGAATACACTTATAAAACAGAATAAGAAGTTTCATAGATACCCCCATAAATACCCCCAAATATAGGGAGCTGGAGGGGCTTGGATGAACAAATCCGCCTTGCAACGCAAATTTTAACTCCCACTTTCAGACCTTCTTATGGCTTCTTTTTTGACATCCTTACCAGAAGAATAAAATTTCTTGTAAACCGCTTCGGCGATTTCATCGGCCTCCGTTGAAACTGACCTTTGAGTCATCGCCAGATTGCGGATGATTTCCCCCTGTCGCTGGCATGCAACCTCTCCATAGCTCAGAAAAGTCGTCAAAACTTTCTCATGTCCAAGGTTCTGGCTCCACGCCTTGAACTGTTCCGGCGTTTTGCAGACCTCTTCACCGAGTTGGGCAAGGGTATTTCTGAAGCTATGAGGATTGAAATACGGCAGCCCGGCGCTGATAAAGGCTTCGCGAAAGATAAATCGAATGGGCGATGCGGTACTCCAGTGCTCCCGTGCCAGGCCTACCGCTGCAAATTGTCGATCAGGGCCTGGCACAACCCGCGTCGCCGGGAACAACGGATCGTCATTGCTCCACAGCTTCTCATCACGGAGATACAACGCCCACTCTGATATAATTGTACGAATTTCCTCGCCCACTGGAAAGAAGTATGTATTGAAGGTCTTGCTGAATTTCGTCTTTACCTCGCGGGCATCCTGGTTGACACATCCAGCTATAAGATCGACATGCTTCAGCTTCAGCGAGGCAATGGCGCTGTCCCTCGCTCCGGTTAACAGCGTAAATGCCACTAAGGCGCGATTCCGGAGCTCTATCTCGGTTTTCGTTGGCATTGTATTGATGACGTGCTTGATCTGTTCCATTGTTGGGAACCTTTGCTGTCGTTTTGCAGTGGCAATGCGGGTATCTTTATCAGACAAATTGAAATACTCGGAATCGGCATATTGAACACGCGATTTGTAGCCAGGTTGCAACGCCAGCCACTGAAAGAACCGTTTGAGTTGGGTAAGGGTCGCATGCAGAGTCGCCTTACTCAGATTCTCCCCAGACTGCTGCCCCTTCTGCTCGGCAAGGTGCTTCTTGAAGGCGACGGCCTGCTCAAAGTGAAATGCCTTGAAATCTCGATAATTAGTGTATGACTCGAAGCGGCTCAGAGCTTTAGCGGTCGCGTCAACCGTTGGCTCGCTGTGACGCTTGGCTTCCTTTAGAAAAACGAAGTACTTTCGCTTGATCCGTTCATTGGCTGGATTGTGCTTTTTCATGGTCTTATATCCCCTATCATAAGTCACTATTTACGGAAGGTCTGGCACTCTCAATTAGATGTTGAAGTGCTTCCGGGAAGCTGATGTCCATTTTCCCGCGAAACTCCTCGATCTGGGTCATGCTGACGTGCCGGTTCATCAAGGAATTGCAGTCCGGGCAAATGGCAATGAGGTTGCCGAACTTCTCAGTGATGGGTGAATATTCCGCCATGTCACCGGCGGGCGATCTCGGGGCGCGGCAGCGCACGCAATAGAGTTCCCCCAGCTTGCAGGTCTGCTTGTTTTTTACACGGCGAGCCTGAAGAAATGCCACCAGAACATGACCAAGAATCAATAGAGGGCGTTTGTCGTCGATGGTAGCAAGCCCTTCCTTAACCCAGCGGCGCACTGTATTTTTGTGGATACCGAACAGCTTGGCAATCTCTTCAACCGTGTAGCTGCGGTGAATCTTTACTAGACGGTGGTTTGGGTGACGTCTTTTCATAGTTTACCTTACCAAAGTATCGCTAACAATTTTCTTGTCGGGCGAAACGAAAAGCGATGAGACCGGTGAAACCGATTTCACCACTCTTACTAGCCAAACATTGGCCGTCTTCATCATCTCCCCCATTCCTTCGCCCCCTTGCGGGCCGCTTCCAGTTTCGTCACCAGGACACGGATTTCGTCATCTGTCTTCCCGGCAATACGTGCCGCGTTGATTGCCTCTACTTCGTCAGATGGCCACCCGACCGCCCGAGCTCCGAGGGACACTGGCTTTGTCCATAACCCTTGCGAAACCCGTAAATAAATGGTGGAGCGGGAAAGCCCTGATTCAGATTTGACAGCCGGAATCCTTAGTATGGTACGCTTCATCTTCAAACCTCCTTGAAAGGTATTGGAAATCTTGAGACGAAGCGTAGATGGGCGATTTGGGCGATACAATACCCAGGCAAAGCTAAGCTTTTACTCGATATTTCTATATAATTCAGCTAGTTGTATGTTTCATAGGAGTTGCACCATAATAGGCGAAATTGATATTTTACTGCGGAAAGTGGCAAGAAAACGTAGGTTTACCGGAAGGTGGAATTGGGCGAAAAATTTCCGCCCAACTTTTTTTATTTTTGGTTCATCAGGTTAATGCGTACTTCTCTCTCGTTCACCTACCTACTGTTCAGGGACTAGCAGTTGTGACAACCGAACATTACTGATAGAAAGAAAGTAATGTACAGTTCAGCGACAGAACTTGGAGACTGCCGCTGATCCGCATGGTTTCCCTGCATTTCAGGCAAGTGAGCAGATCGATCTCATAGTTTTTTTGAATCAGATTGACCCAGCTTGTTCTGGCATGCCGCCGGTGACCTGTTTGATTCGATGATTTACGGGATTGAGCCGTCTTTGGCTCTCTTCTGCCTTTTCCCCCCGAGTGCCGTTGCTCTATCAACCGTAGTACCAAACCATCTGTTCTCCCCGGTTTGGGACATCCGAACACATGGACGCGAGCCATTCTTGGGCGTCGCAGCCCTTCCGGTCTTTACCGTTTCGTCGACGGCATGTCGTGTTTCGCTGCTGCCGGACCAGCAGCAGGCCTTGGCTTCGCAGCGTCGGGCGGCTTGGGATTGAGAGGTGGCAACGTTGTCCCTTCGTTTTGTAACTGTATGGCCTGTTTGGGTTTGTCCGCAATGAAGTTGGTGTAGAAGGTATAGAACCCGGTTAACCCGACAAGAATCCCGATTATCCAATAGATGCTATTCAACCATGTAGTTTTTTCCTTTTGTTGTGTTGGTGTTGGTGGAAGCGTCATTTGTATCGACAGTTGTTGGTTTTGGTGAAACTTGCCTTCCCTTAAAAGCGTGGTGAGGATTTCTTGCACCTGATCCTTCGACATCATGTCGCGATTCATTTGATCATCCGGATAGTGATCGAGGTCACGCTCATAGGCTCGGTGTTCCACAATGCCGCCGAGCAGATCCGCGATGGAGACGTTTCTGAATGGATATGGTGGCTTCTCACACCGAATATGAAACTCGTTTGCAGTGATATAATCTTGAAGTCGTGAAAGCTCGAACATGGTGGGGTTTGGAATTTCGCGACAAATGGGGCAGGTGCATGGCACGAGCGGTTCCACGTCCACCCTTGGGAAAGACTGTATGTGTACCGCGTCGATGGTGCCACGGATAAGGGCTAGAAAATCCTTGACCGGAAGCCGGTTTCCTCTGACCGAAATATCGATGAGTTTGAGACCCTCTTTGGAAAGATCCTTTTTAACCAATGCCTTGCATCCGTCCTTGCATAGAATGATGCCGCTCTTCCACACCAGGTCCTCTTTGTCGGGGTTTTTCGCAATCCAGTCATTCAAGCGAACGATGAGCCGGGTGATGATCCCTTCGGGCATGAACTTGTACCTGTACTGAAAGGACAAGGTGCCTTTTTTGTCCCAATTGTTGGCCTCCACCGGCGCCACGTCCGAAAGCAGTAGCGGCGCGATGAACGTGTCGGCTTTACCTTTTCCTCCTTCAACGCGGTAAACGAGGTCGAACTCCTTTTTCTGCATCAGGTTGAGGAGCTTGTTCTTTTCCTCAAAGCTGTATTGATCGCTCCATTTGTCGAATAGCAGCGTTTTTTCAAACCGGCCATGGGTCTTCTCGATGTCCTTGTCCGACAGGATCATGTACACGGCCTTTGATATCCACTGAGGATTGACGAACAACGTGTCCGCCAGGGCTGTGTCGTTTCGAAAGTGAAGAATAATGCCGAGGGTGTTGAGAAAGTTGCATACCGCGAGTTGGTCCGCCTCTTCGGTGATTTCCTGCTTCTTGCAGATCTCCTTGAAATCGGCCATCGTGATATGGTTCTTCCTCTGTTGTTCGATGACGGCTTCCCGAACCCTGATCCAACTTGCCGGCAGTTCTTCTCCCACGTGTTTTAGACCTGTCAACAGCTTTTTGATTTGAGAGGCGATGCCGGCAAAGCGATAGTCTTCCTTGAATAGATTGATATCCTCATACTCGAGGACTCTCAAATCGTTGCCGTACCGGTTTTTATACAGGTTCCAATCAAATCCTGTAGAAGATTCGATGTTCTTTCGATTGCGAACCACCAGCACAGGGCTGTCTTTGCCGAGAAGATGGATGATTCGGAACCAGTAGTCGATGTTGGGACAGTCTTTTCGATCATCCAGCATCAGGACGTAGAGGGCATCCTCCGTGAGAAAGAACTGGTGGATATAGTATTGAATCTGCTGTCCTCCGAAGTCCCACAGGTGCGCTTTAAAGGACTTCTTTCCCTCGGCTGTGTATTCGAAATCAAACAGCCAATTCATGTATACGTTGATGCCCAAGGTAGAATCTTCTTCCCGCGATGGGTCGATTCTGTACGTATCATCCACCAGTCGCTTCATGAGCGATGTCTTGCCGGCCTTGGGTTCTCCCACAAAGAGCACCTTGGCTTCGTAGAGCTTATCCTTCTTTTTGGCCTTCTGTCGGTAGAAGCTGCGGATATCTTCAATATTGGCAAGTTGGACTACATAGCTTTTAGGTAAATCCGATACCGTTGTTTTTTCAAGAAGCAGATGGCGAAGATTCAATAAACTCAAAATGATTGCAAGACTTGTGAGTTTGTTTCCGCTGAGGTCGAGAGCGGTCAGCCCTTTAAGCTCTTTTAGGAACGAGAAGTCAGTGAGGTTGTTTCCGCTGAGGTCGAGAGCGGTCAGCCCTTTGAGCTCTTTTAGGAACGAGACGTCCGTGAGTTTGTTTCCGCTGAGGTAGAGAGAGGTCAGCCCTTTGAGCTCTTTTAGGAACGAGACGTCCGTGAGGTTGTTTCCGCTGAGGTAGAGAAAGGTCAGCCCTTTGAGCTCTTTTAGGAACGAGACGTCCGTGAGTTTGTTAAAGTTGAGGCAGAGAGCGGTCAGCCCTTTGAGCTCTTTTAGGAACGAGACGTCAGTGAGGTTGTAAAAGCTGAGGTCGAGAAAGGTCAGCCCTTTGAGCTCTTTTAGGAACGAGACGTCAGTGAGGTTGTAAAAGCTGAGGTAGAGAGCGGTCAGCCCTTTGAGCTCTTTTAGGAACGAGACGTCCTTGAGGTTGTTAAAGCTGAGGTCGAGAGAGGTCAGCCCTTTGAGCTCTTTTAGGAACGAGACGTCCTTGAGGTTGTTAAAGCTGAGGTCGAGAGAGGTCAACCCTTTGAGCTCTTTTAGGAACGAGACGTCCGTGAGGTTGTTTCTGCTGAGGTCGAGAAAGGTCAGCCCTTTGAGCTCTTTTAGGAACGAGACGTCCTTGAGTTTGTTTCTACTGAGGTCGAGAGAGGTCAGCCCTTTGAGCTCTTTTAGGAACGAGAAGTCCGTGAGTTTGTTTCCGCTGAGGTAGCGAGAGGTCAACCCTTTGAGCTCTTTTAGGAACGAGAAGTCCGTGAGTTTGTTTCCGCTGAGGTCGAGAGAGGTCAGCCCTTTGAGCTCTTTTAGGAACGAGACGTCCGTGAGGTTATTTCCACTAAGGTCGAGAGAGGTCAGCCCTTTGAGCTCTTTTAGGAACGAGAAGTCCGTGAGTTTGTTTCCGCTGAGGTCGAGAGAGGTCAGCCCTTTGAGCTCTTTTAGGAACGAGACGTCCGTGAGGTTGTTAAAGCTGAGGTAGAGAGAGGTCAGTCCTTTGAGCTCTTTTAGGAACGAGAAGTCCGTGAGGTAGGGTGCCGAGATGCTGAGTATTTTAAGCTTGTGCAACCGGTTAAGAAAAACAAAATCACGAATATCGTTGAAGCGGATAATCAACGTTTCAATCTCTTGAAGGTCGCCGAGCAACCTGCCCTCGGAAAAGCAGGTATTGTTCAGCCAAAGGGTTACGATGTTTCCGCTTTCGCTAAAAAAATAGCCCCGTTTGGGTCGATCGGGGTACGTTTCCAATTCATCAAGATTGAGTTCAGGAAACGGTACACCTATCTGTACACCTATCTGCTCGATGATGCGCATATCCGATATGTTGTCGGTTGAAGTGATTGAACTTGTTTCCATAGGCCGTAAGTATGAGGACGGGGGGGTTGTATGTCAAGGTGATTTTTCGCAGGTGATTTTTCGCAACCTGTTGTGTCGATAGTTCATATTAATCGGACGAATCTTTATTGTTTCATTCGTTTACGGATGGTTTCTGCATCGCGGCCTTGGGCAATGTTCAGCTTGGCAATCTGCTGAGAGCACCAAACGCCGGACATCCCAGGGCGTTTTCTTCGCAATGCACGATATTCCTTCCGCCAGCTCTCGTACATGGCTTTTGTATCCAGCTTGCGAGCTTCCATCCTGGCGTTGCTTGGCGTGTAGCGGTTATCTGCCGTGGTAGTGGAATCGGCCAGCCGTCGGATCTGCACAGCATCGAGCATATATGCGCCTTCGTGAAATTCAATGAACTCGGCCAACGGGACCTTGCTGTTCCCGGCGACCAGGGTCAACGCGCCCGAAGCTTCGAGGCATAGCATCTGGCTGCGTTTATCACCGAAAACAATGCCAATTTCCCATCGGCCGGCACTATCTGCTTGCCTGGCGGGGTGGCGCAGATCAAGGCAAGATGCGACAAAGCCGGATACCAAATCGGGACTGCACTGCCATTGTATTAACCTTTCGGGGGGAACCGGCACCCGATTTATATCGCTGCGCTTGTCACAAAGGATAAACGATGCCTGGGTGCCTGCTGTTGCGAGCAGGGTACGCAAGGGCATTACACAATTGCTCTCGCACCCTGGACATATAGCGCTTGATGCCGGACGCGCTTTTACGATCAGCTTTTGGGATTTCATGGCCTTAACTGCCGCCCTGGGCCATTGGCGCAAATCTTCATCATTAACCAGAACCGCAGTATCCTGGCAGGCACCCACACATCCCAAAAGCTCAAGCAATGCATCAATTGACGTCATAATTTAACCGGTCTTTTCCCCTCGGGATTTTTCGCCGGTTCCTTGGGCTCGATCCCGGACGCTTCCAGCATGTCGCGCAGTTTTAGCCCCAGCTCGTCGTATTTGAGAGAGCAAGAATTGGGATATGTAATACGGATGGAAATCCGTTTCGCGGGTTTGTTGGAATCCACAACAACTGACGCCGATAGCTCAACCTGTGTGAGGTTGTACATATCCAAAGGGATTGCCTTTCCGATCTGGTCGAGCAAGACGTAGATGGCATCAGAGTTTCGCGAGGTATCGGCTTCCAGCGTAATGCGATCCCCTTTCTTAATCTGCGAGGAAAGCCGCAGTTTCTTAACCGTCACTTCCTCGATGCCGCTGCCAACGTCGTAGGTGAAATCAAAACCTCTCTGGCGCAGCGGAGTCAGATCATAGATTCGTTCGTCTTTTGGATCAGGCGGCAGTTCATCGATCTTGAGAATCGCCGTTGCGAACATGCCCTGGAGAGGTTCAATGGCCTTATAAGACCCGCGAAAGTTCAGGTCGAGGGAACCCTCCTTTTGCGAGTAAACATAAATGACCTCGAAAGCGGGATTGTGAGGCCGACGGTCAAACTCGCCATTGACCCATTCGATGCTTTGCTGCGAATAATCTTCGGGATAGGCGAAAAAATAATCAAGTTCTCCCCGCCGGAAAGGTTCTACCACACAGTTTTTTCCCCGGCCCTCAGTATGGTGGAAATAATGGCGGATCAGCGCGGCCAGTTGCTGAAGGCTGGCCTCATCCACCGCTGCTGTTCGGTGCGGTAGATTTTTACGCTTGCGCCAATAGGGCATCGTATCCGCATGATAGAAGAGCGTGGCCCCCCTCCAGAAACAATTGTGATCCAAAAAGGTGGCCATTGCACGTTCATAGTGATTGGATAGGGCCGACAGCTTTTCAATAAAGGTCTTGAGAGCATCCGGGGTTTCCCGCATTTGCCAGTTTGCCTCGTCAATGATCGCCTGAAAGCCCTTTTCGCAGCTCATCTCGAAGATGTCCCGAAACTCTGAATCCATCTTATTACGCTGGCTGTCCGGCAGAGCCAGCCAGGCCTCAAATAGCTCATCCGGCTTGCCCTCCTTCATAGCGGTGAAGTCCATATTGCCAAACAACCCACGCTCATTAAAGTAGCGTCCAAGCAGAGCATTCGGCATCTGTCGGAGGAAGTTTTTTGTTGAGTATTGCCCGGCCATGTGATCTCCTTTCTTTGGCACTTTTTCCGCAAAACGATAATAATACTTTCAAGTCCTTTAAGTCAACAGAGTCAGTTCTATAGCCGACTTATTCAATTACGACAGAATGGTATCCTGAACCGCAGAAGAGCGATGAAAACATGAAATGTGCCGGTCAGTCCACTGTGGAGTATTTATTGTAGTCAGTGAATGAGACTGACGCGCTTTTGTAGCAGCTTTCACTCCGTACTACTCAGGTAAGATCAAGGAAAATCTGAACCGTACTGGTTATCGCTGTCACTTACAATTGTTGATGGCCAAGATACGACAAGCGTAAAAATTACGGATTGATAGCTTCTACGATACGTTTCAGTGATTGGCCTAAAGCGACGCGGAAACCGATCAGCCTGCGAGCATTTGTTGTATGGCCGCTCCTGTAGAGAAATGGGGGTAGCGGCATCAGGAAGAACATAGTGGCATGTTCTACTCATAATAATTTTTTACACCTCCTACTACTTGGCGGTTCTCGCCACACCCCATCAAGTCCTATTCCAAGTCGTCCATCTACTCAGTATGGCCGCACCTGGACAGCGGCAGTTCTTGGTAATCGTAACCCAGTTAAATTCATCTATAAGTTTTGGGATAGATGAGTGTGGTCGGTCCAAGTATCTTGGAAGATCATAAAGTGATATGCCTTGCACTTTGCATTGTGATTCCAGCTGTGAAAGGGCTCTTTTCATATCCATATGGAAGCGATAGTAAGACTGTCCCGAAGCATCATATTTGAGTTTAGCTCTTATCGGCTCATCCCAAAGTACGAGGGCTTTGGGGCGTAAAGCAAAAAGGATTTTTGCTGCGCCAGTCGCTCCAATAGAAACTGGTATCCGCCCAGATCCCTTAGCTCTATGACTCGCTATTTTCCCCATCAGGTTTTCATAAGCCCTGCTGGTTAATTCAAGTTCTTCTGGCAACATCGAGTATAAGTCAGTATCCTTTACAGGCAAGATGTCTCTGTAGTCCTCATACCACTGTAAAATCTCCCCGCTTGCTTGGTCGTGACACTCCACGGAAAACTGTCTACATCCCCATTTGTTAAGCCAGGTGATGAGAGCCTGCCGATGGTCAGCAGATGTCAAGTCCAAGTCGTCATTAATCCTCCCCTGGAAAGAACGATATGAGTTGTCGAAATCGCTCATACTGGCATAGATGTAACATGCAAAAGCAAGTTCGCCCAGGTTCATAATCTCTAATCCTCCTCCTGCGCCGCAACCGACCAGATACGCTTGAGGGGTAACTCGGCTTTTAAATCTTCGTCGAGTTTGTCATAGTGAGTGAAGAGTTGTTCCAGCAGTTCTTTCTGAGTCCAGAGCCGAACCTTAAAAAAACTTGCCGCCAATTCTTTTGGCACGTTGCTCTTGAACCCGCTCCATGAAACAAATAAACCTTCATTTGCACCGAACTTGCTCACCGCACCGAGCAGCTTGTCCACCATAGAACGGTCGATGGGCGATGTTTCCGATTTCACCTCGACGCAGAGCCTCGGCTCACTGAAGCCAAGCGGACCGGAACCAGCAAGAATATCAGCCCCGCCATCGGCGCCTTCCGGGCTTCGATAAGTTGTGTAGCCTTGGGCCGTGAGAATGGCCTCAACCAATCGTGTCAACCCGTGCCCCTTGAATTTGGCCTCAATGACTCGGGCAATCTGGTCGCGTGACAGTTCTTCAAGATCTGGCGCAGCAACATGTTCGTCATTATCAGTAGCGACAGCAGGCTTCACCTTAACAGCCGCAAGGTTTTCAGGTTTCCATCCGTTTGCCCGCATTGCAGAAATCCTGGATTCTGCATTGTTACGCTGTATACGACATACAGTCATGAATGCGCCAAAGGAGTAGAGAAGGTCTTGGCTGAAATTTGAACGCGGGATGGTTTCACCAATCCATTTCACCGGTCGCCAGTGATAAAAGGGGCTCGGCCCTTTCTTTTCAAAGTGGTAATCCCCGGTGATTTCTCCGATGTAAATAGCGGGTTGTGATTTGAGCGGCAAGACGACAAGATCACCTTGTTTCATATCGTGTGCGAACGGCCAGACCTGGCTTACCCAATTATAGAGGCGCTTCGGCTTTGCATCGGAATATATCTTCTCCATGAATGTAAAAAGATCATTACGATTGCTCAGTTTCGACAGATCTTCCGTAAGGTTGTCTTTCGTTAAATAGACGTGCTTATCCTGGATGAACTTTTGTTCGTATTCGCCGTGCGAGCCGGCGCGGATTAACCAGATAGCCATAGCAGCACCTCCATTATTGCTCAGTTTCACCCGGATTAAAGAATACATTTAGTCGGTCTTCATACACGGATAGAGCAGACGCGACAACACTATCTTCATCACATCCGAAAACAAATTCACCGTCATCTCTTGGAGCATTGGCATAAAAGGCTGTCGCTGCAATTTCAGAAAGATATTGTTCCAAATCTTCACGGTTCGAAACGGTTGTTTGGTGTTTTTCACCATCGAAATCAAACAGAGTAATGGTCTTGTCTCTATCATCCCAAAGAGCATTTTCAAGTGCATCTTCCACTGCCAAGCGTGCCGCTGTATCCCATGGCATTTCGCTGTCGTCATTCCATGATAGTTCCCAATTAGACAAGAACTGATTGAGCATGTTATTAACTTGTTGCAGTGCATTCAGATAGTTTTCTGTTATCCGCTGCGACGGACGACGGTTGTGGGCGACACAATTCCTCATGGCTTCAATGGAGGTCATTCGCTCGCGCAAGCCGGCGAGAAACACGGCATCATCCTCGTCTTCGATCGGCTGCCTTTCCAATTCACGCCGGAGCGTTTCGTAAGTCTCGTTTGACTGAATTAGGCTTAAGAGGGTTGGTAACTGGCGCATGTCGGGGCGTCGGTTCAATTTCACATATTGCCCTAACGTAAGGAAGAAAAATTCATTCTCACCAGTAGCCCGCATCTGCTGTTCTTGTGGTGAGTTTATGGGCTTCTCTGACTCTTCGCGAAGGAGGTCATAGGGCCTCTCGATATAACCGTAGAGATATATAACGGAAATGACACGGCGCAGCTTCATTTCAAGCGCAAAGAGTTCTTCCGAACGTTGTGCAAGTTCGCGACGAAGCAATGGGTCTTCAAACTTCACAGCGTGTTCAATCGGCGTGTCCAGAAGAGCATCAGCGAATTCATCAACGACAGTACGAAAGCTTGCAGTTTCGTCAGGTAGTTCGATCGAGAAGCCGAGGATGGTTCGCCAATGGGTTACACCAGCTTCATCGTTTACTGGATCGCCGATACGCTCGAAGTTTAATGTGAGCATCTGTAAGATCACATCATCGTCAAACTGGTTAAGGTTGTCCGTCAGCACAATGCGCAGACGGTCAAGCAGAATATCGGAGATGCTCATGCCTTCTTCTCTTTGATAGACGATGACATACTCAAATTTCATGGCTAGATGCCTCCCAAGAGTTGTTCTTCAAACCAACGCTTGGCTTTTTGCCAATCGGTTTCGGCTTCGACTCGCAGGCGGCGTGCTTCATCAAGGCGGCGGTGAGATTCGTACACAATAGCCTCCTGCACTGGCTTTGGAGGTATAATAAGTGGAATTTCACCAATCTCTTCTAAATTGATGTTTGCACGAGCAACCGGACGTTTAAAGAAGTCAAGCAATGCTTGGCCAACGCTGGAGCGTAGATAAAGGCAAGCATATTCCGTAGAAACTTCATTGCCTGCCAATCTGACTGCTGCTATTGCTTGATTTATGTTCGCGGGCTCGTCGCGGTTAAATACACCGGCAGCCCCTATCGTTGCGCCGACAATTGCGATGAGTAAATCACCAGATTCAAGCTGCGAGTGCTTCATCAAGCCATTGTGAATAGAGGCGCTTATATGGACCTCACTATTTGGTGTCACTGCCCCGTCCGCGGTGATTTCGCCGCTACGAATAAAGCGTACACCATCGGGTGGAAGGACGTAGGAATCACCTTTAGCCAGTGGAGTAACCCCGGAAAAAATGCGTGACGCGAGCTCTTTAAAGGATGCTACGCGATAACTGGATCGGTGGATATAGGCGAACAAGTTCCTAAATCGCAACTGGTTTGAATAAGCATCGATTCGTTTGCCAAGATCGCTAACTCGCACAGCAAAAAATTTGCAATTATCCTTTGGCGGCTGTGTTAGGCCGAGGGTATCAAGGAGGAAACCGTCGAGACCGGTAAGCAACGACTCAGCCTCCGCCAGTTTCGCTCGCCGAGTCATTCGCGCAGCATCCATAACAGCGACAATATTCGATTGCACTTTTAAGATATCTGGAAGTGGAATTTCGAAACTCTTAAACTCCTCCTTGTTGATGTTTGGTTGTCCGGCCGGCCTCTGAATTTTGGTAACCCACCGCGCGTAGAAGTCTGTTTTTGTACACCAGTAGACAAAACGAGGAAGGACAACATCGTGTTTGAAGCGAAAGCGAATGCAGTAGCCTGCAAAGATTGCAGACTCACTTGTGTCTTCATGGATATATGTTTTCCCTACCGTTGCGCCACTTCTGGCAAATAGTAGATCATCAGCATGAAGGATGCATTCCGGTTCAATAGGATCAGCCGTTACATAATCGTGACCAGGCTCAATGCCATCATCGCCGAAATCTGTTATCCGAATGTAGCGTGGCTGAGTTTTTTTTGTACGTTGGACTGCACGAGCACCGGACCCGTAGTTCGGCTCTTCGCTAACCAACGAAGCCAGACTCCGCAGGGGGTGAAGTACCTCAGAGAGAGATTCGCGAAGCGCGAAGTATTTCGCATCGCATCGGCCCCTTATCTCGCCCCGCTGAACCGCAAAGCACTGAGCTTTGCCCGCTTCAACAGGGCTCAGACGAAAAAACTTGTCGGGTCCTTTTTAAAGGCCCGGTACTGTGCCACCAATCCTGTGTCGGGAATGATTTCGCGATGCCGCTCACTCCAGTCTGGTTTCTTTGGGTTTGTTGTGCTCCACTCGTAGGTGACCCGGTAGTCGAAGAGGTCGCTGCGTTGAAGTTCGACTTTTTCCTTCCCAGGCTCTTCTTTTTCAACAGTGACGAAAAATGTTTTCCTCCCGGTAGCATCGTAGCCGATGTTATCGGCCAAGGCCATAAAGATGGGGGTATCGTCCGATACCTGTTCACTCTCTCTGAGGCGGCGAAGGAAAACGAGGGTGGCCTTTACACCTGCGTCGTAGTGGGCAAAGGCAAATTGTGGCAGGGAGACGACGGCAAGGAGTTGAAAATGCTCCAGCAACCAGTTGCGCACACCTTGTAGCGAGGAATTGGTGAGAATACCATCGGGCAGGACGATGGCGGTGCGGCCTGTACCTGGCTTGAGGAAGGAATGGACACGTTCAAGGAAGAGAATTTCTGTCTTGATGCTGGACCGGTCTTTCACAGCCTTAGCACCACGCTTGGCGTCACTCTCTCCCTTGGCAGATTCGTCCGGCTCGCTGCCCGTGGTGCTCTTGCCGAGATATTTCCGCAGTTCGAACTGTTCAAGATAACCCTCACTCTTTTCGGTGCGTTTCACCACGGAACCAAAAGGCGGATTGGTGAGGATAAGATCGAACTTGTCGCGCTTGAGTGTCTCTTTCTTGCTCTCAATGCGGTCGAGAAAGTCGAGGGCGTCATGGCCGACGATATTGGTATGGCCGTCATCATGGATTATCATGTTCATTTTGGCAACACGGGCCAGTTCTTCGTTGATCTCTATGCCGAAGAGGTTCTTTTCGGCGAAATCATGCCAGTAAATGAAGTGGTCTGTGTGTTGTTTCGTGTCAGTGCAGCGCTCGGGGAATCGGCGATCAGCCTCGCGCCGAACGTGGTCAAGGGCGTACAAAAGGAAGCCACCGGAGCCACAGGCGGGGTCAAGCACGAAGTCCTTTCTTTTCGGGTCAAGCACTTCTACAGCGAATGCGATGAGTTCGCGTGGGGTAAAGTATTGACCGAAGTCGCCCTTAAAGAAGCTACCCATGAACTCCTCGAAGGCTACGCCCTTGGTATCGAGTTCGGTGCGGTCGAGGGAGATGCCTTCCAAGTGTTCGACACATTGCGCGAGAATGGCCGGTCCTATGTTGATCTTGTCGGTGAAGACGTCCGGCTCCAGTTCCTGCTCGGCGGCGTAGAGCTTATAGATGCGGGCAGCGAGTTCGCCGGCACTTTCCTCGCTGCGGCGCTGAAACGCATAGGGCTTGCCATTCTCGCGGTTGGGGTCCTTTTCGTCGCGGTGTTTTATGAAGATGATTTTGCAGAACTCGCCGAAAGCTGCTATTGGACTGCGGCGACCACCTTCCCAAAGGGTCTGGTGGCACTTGCGGATAGCGGAGCGCAGTTCTTCGCGGGGGACGGCGGCAAGGTCCTTGCCATTGAGGTTCTTGTAGAAGCGCCAATCAGGGGGCTTGCCGTAGCGGACGGGAATGTCGGGAAGAACATTACGGTCGCGTTCGCCAGCCGGGAATTTATCAAAACGCAGAAGGCGGCGTGTCAGTCCCGCGATCACACCGCAATACTTGGCTCCAAGGCTCGCTCGGTTGCCACAGGCTTGCTCAATAGCCTGAGAAAATTCAGCATCGGATATATCGGCACGCTTGCATTCGAAAACAAAGTAGCGGTCCTTCCTTTCGTCGTTGGCGTAGATTACGAGATCGGCCTTGTCGTCCGGGGTACGGCGTTCGACTCTGACCTCAAGGCCTATACACTCTGGTTGATACTCGTATTTGTAAATAAGTTCGGACCAAAACTCGGCACGGACTTTCTCTTCCGGATCGGCCCAACGCTCGGAATGGTTGGCAGCTTTGTAATGGATGCACTCTATCTTGCCTTCGCCTCTAATTTCGGCGAGGCCGTCTTCGAATGCTCGTTCAAGGTAAGTCTTATAGCTGTCGGTTGTCATTATTCCCCCTGTCTATTTGCCCAATCATTTCTATTTGAATCTAACATCCCTATCTCTTCTGTCTATAACATAATTACTAAGAAAATAACATTAATGATTCCGAGTTGAAACCCTGTATCTCCAACGAGGATGATGTTTGTTGCTTGCTTGATGACATGCGCTTTTCCCATAGGCAGGAAAATATACGATTCTGTCCTCGACATTACAAACCGTATTCAATGAGCTGAGCCGATCGTCCCGACTATCGCTTTGTTTTTGGAATTGAGTATTCTGGATAAGGAGAAACGCTGTCACACAGATGGTTGGCTCCACAATCGAGTCAACGTCTTCTTCGATCTGGCCCGTAATCGCCAAGATCTCCTGGCTACCTCTTTGCTGTCTTGAACGGTACCACCACAGCGCCAGCCTTTAATCCATCAAGATAATCCGACCACGTCTGCATCATCTTCCGGCGTTCTTCAAGGTGGGCCGTCCGGTTGTAGGCCCGTCCATTCGGATCACGTACGGCATGGGCGAGCTGATGCTCGATGTAATCAGGACGGATGTGCAGGACCTCATCAAGGATAGTTCGCGCCATTGCCCGGAATCCGTGGCCGGTCATGGTTTCCTTGGCGTACCCCATATATCTGAGCGCTGCGTTAATCGTATTTTCGCTTATCGGCTTGGTAACTGACCGCACGGACGGAAAAACATAGCGACCTGAACCGGTTAACGGTTGCAGCTCACGGAGAATTTCAACGGCCTGATCCGGCAGGGGCACAAGGTGAGGTTCTTTCATCTTCATCTTGCTGGCCGGGATATTCCAGACAGATTCGTCAAGATCAATTTCCGCCCATTCTGCATGCCTCAGTTCCCCAGGACGGACAAAAAGAATCGGTGCCAGTCTCAAAGCACACTTCACAACAAAATGCCCTTGATAGCCGTCTATAGCCCTAAGAAGGGGGGCAACCTCTTTCGGGTCCGTTATCGCTGCATGATGCTTTTCGCCTGGTTGTGGCAAGGCCCCTTTAAGATCGACTGATGGGTCACGTTCGGCCCTACCCGTAGCGACAGCATACCGGAACACCTGACCGGCAATAGTCCTAATCCTGTGTGCCGATTCCAAAGCACCCCGATCCTCAACCCGACGTAAGACGGCCAGAAGTTCAGGCGCCTTGATCTCTGTAATCGGGCGTTTTCCAATCCAGGGGAAAAGATCCCGCTCCAGGCGGCCCTTGATAGCGGAAGCGTGGCCAGGTGTCCATGTCGGCGTGAATTTCGTATGCCATTCACGGGCTATGACTTCAAAGGTTTCCGTTTCCTCTGTCTGCACCTGCTTTTGTGCTTTTCGGACGGCTCCGGGGTCAATGCCATGCGCTAACTGCGTTCGGGCTTCATCCTGCCGGCGCCTGGCGTCGAACAGAGAAATTTCAGGATAACTCCCCAAGGCAAGGAGTTTTTCTTTCCCATCGAAGCGATACTTCATCCGCCATAGCTTGCCGCCTTTTGTAGTAACGAGAAGGAAGAGACCACCGCCGTCAAATAGCTTTAGAGGCTTTTCTATGGGCTTGCAGTTCCGAATCTTCACATCACTTAGAGACATGGGCCTGCACCTCCTTTTTGGGGGTATGTGGTTTATCGTGGGGGTATATTTGTTTATAATGTACCCCCAATTGGGGGGTATGTCAATGGATTTCTTTGGACGATATAGAACAAACAGATAAGAAAAAACCCGCTATTTCTAACGGGTTTTGTACTTCTTTGGACATCCCTGGATTATATTTTGGCGGAGAGAGGGGGATTCGAACCCCCGTGAGGGCGGTTAGCCCCCAAATCGATTTCGAGTCGATCCCGTTACGACCACTTCGGTATCTCTCCGGACCTGTTCTTTCTACGCTTTTTTCTTCCCTTCCCGTACGGGAGAGGATTGTGGGGAGAGGGCATCGTTCACAATCGCCCCTCAGCCTCGTTATGGCGGCGATATTAGCCTTTTCGCACGGAAAAATCCACTTAAAATTTCGACGCAGGCCTCCCGGTGGGCGCCTTCCGTGACCTCCACGGCGTGGTTCAGCCGCCGGTCATCAAAGAGGCGGTAGAGACTAACCACTGCTCCGCCTTTCGGATCGGCGGCGCCGAAGACGACACGTCCAATTCTTGCGTGGAGGATTGCCCCGGCGCACATGAGGCAGGGTTCGAGCGTCACATAGAGTGTCGTCCCGGCGAGACGATAATTCCCAAGGAGAGCGGCCGCCCGTCGGATGGCAAGAATCTCCGCATGGGCCGACGGGTCGTTAAGGGTAATGGGGCTGTTGTGAGCCTGCGCGAGGAGTTCCTCCCCCCGGACGATCACCGCCCCGACCGGCACCTCTTCCGACTCCCGGGCCAGGAAGGCCTCCTCCAGGGCCAGCCGCATCCATTTTTCATCCGTCTCCATCGGTTTTTCGCCTCATATCGTTTTTTATATCATTAAAGGGACAGCTCCGGTATTCTTCCCATTTTCGCTTTTGACTTTTGACGCAAATTCCTTCATTATCCATCGGAAAGACGGAGGGTGTTCTATCCCATGATGACCAGGAAGTTCCTCATTCCCTTTGTGTTGGCATCACTCGTGGGCCATACATTGGTCCTTGCCCTGACGACCCGCATCTATTGGAGCGCGAGCTCTTTGCCGGAAAAAGTGATCACCGTCGAGCTGAAGGCGCCGCCGGAAAACAAAACGCCGCCAAAGCCTCCCCTCCCCAAGAAGACGCCGGCAGTGGCGGTTGCCGGAGGCGGCATCCGTGAAGATTCGGTCGCCCTGCGGGGCGACCCCGGCCCTTACAGCGCCTATCTCCTTACAATCCGCCGAAAGATTGAACAGATCTGGAGTTACCCGCCGCAGGCACTCTCGGAACAGAGGGAGGGAAATGCCGTGATCAGCTTCACCATCGACTCCAGCGGCGCGCTCCAAGGATATCACGTCACAGCCACCTCCGGAAGCACGGTCCTGGACGAAGAGGCGCTCGCCGTCGTCCGGGCGGCCGCTCCATACGCTCCTCTTCCCGCGGATTTCAACCTCGCACGGCTCAACATCACCGCAACTTTCAGCTACCGGATGACCCCCTGAAAATTATATTTCTGAGACGATCTCGGCGATGTTCCGGTTCACATCGAGGAGTCGATCCCGGATCTCGGTCTGCTCCAGCCAAACCTTCGCCTCCATTTTGCTGCTGCGCTCTCTGAGCTGGGCGAGTCGGGTTTCCATGTCGGTGATAAGGAAGCCCCAGTCGATCCGCGGCGTCGCCTGCTCGGGATGCGCCACGCGCTCGAGCTCGCGGCCCACCTCCAGCGTCACTTCTTCCAGATAGTCAGGGATAGCAGCGTCCATGCCAAAGCGGCTTTTGATGAGGGAGGCAAGCTCCTTTTGGGCGCTGTATTCTCCGTGAATCAGGAAGACCTGCAATCCCTGCGTTTTGAAATGGCCGAGCCAGTCCAAAAGCTGGCTCTGCCCCGCATGGGCGGAGAAACCGTTGATCGTGAAGATTTTTGCCTTTACGGCGATCTCTTCATTAAAGATACGAACCTTCTGAGCGCCGTCGACGATCTTCCGGCCTGTCGTCCCCTGCGCCTGGAACCCGACAAAGACGATGCTCGCCCCTTCGCGCCAGAGATTGTGGCGGAGATGGTGCTTGATCCGGCCGGCGTTGGCCATGCCGCTTGCGGAAATGACGACGGCAGGGCCTTTGGCGCTGTTGATCTCCATTGATTCCTGAGTGGTCAGGGTGTAGTGAATCTGAGAGAATGACAGAGGATCCTCGCCGTTGGCGAGGAAATTCTTGGCATCCATGTCATAATACTCCCGACGCTTCCTGAAGATCTCCGTGGCCTGAATGGCGAGCGGGCTGTCAACGAAGATGGGCATGTCCGCGGGCAGTCGGCCGTCCTTCGCCAGGAGGTGAAGGGAATAGATCATCTCCTGGGTCCTCTCCACGGCGAAAGCGGGGATGATCACCTTCTCTCCCCGGCTATAGCTGTACGCGATCGCCTCGGCAAGTTCGTTCAGGCTGTCCTTTTCATCCTTATGGTTCCGGTTCCCGTAAGTGGATTCCATGAAGAGGAAGTCGGCCTCGGCAATCACTGTCGGATCCTGTATGAGGAGCTGCGTCGGGCGGCCGATGTCGCCGGAGAAAACGATCCGGCTCGTTTTGCCGTTTTCCGTGACCACAAGCTCTATCATCGCAGCGCCGAGGATATGTCCCGCATCTCGGAAGGTCACTCTCAGCTCCGGAAACGGTGAGAAGGGCGTCTCGTATTTCACGGCGGAAAAAAGGGGAAAGGTGGTCTGCACGTCCTTTTGAGTGTAAAGGGGAATGAGGTCCCTGTCCCCATAGCGGAGCCTTTTTCGGCTCTTCCACTGCGCCTCCATCTCCTGAATGTGGGCGCTGTCCATCAGCATGATCCTAAGGAGATCCTCCGTCGGCGGTGTCATATAGACCTTGCCGTGGAAACCCTTTTCGACAAGCCTGGGGAGGAGTCCCGAATGGTCCATGTGGGCATGGGTCATCAGCAAAAACTCGATACCGGCGGGATCATAAATCCCGACGTCCCAATTCCGCTTTTCGATCTCGGCGTTTCCCTGATGCATGCCGCAGTCGATTGCGAACCGATGGCCCCCTGCCTCCAGTATGTAACAAGAGCCTGTGACCGTCCTCGCCGCACCCATAAACCTGATTTTCATAGCCGCCTCATGATGATGTAAGTTTTGACCTTGTCAATACCTGAATGGCAATGAAATTGCAACGGCCTTTTCCCTCCGGGCCGGCACTTCGGTCTTGACAGGATTCCCTCTTCCGGATTAGTTTAAGCAAGGAATAGGAGGCTGCCATGAATCCGGAGATCCGCCGAACGCTCAAGGAGATAAACACCGAGGACTGGAAAGAGATTCCCGTCGAATACGGAAAGGAAATCCTGGCCATCCGTGTTCCCCCAAACTGCGACATCCTGTCGATGAAGGAGCTCCCGATCCTCCCCGATCCGCGGGCGGCTTTCGAGGAGGCCCTTTCGCATCCGATCGGGGGCGCGACTCTCGAAGAGATCATCCGTTCCAAGGGAAAGCCGGCGGCAGAGCTCAGGGCTGCCGTAACCGTCTCCGACATCACGCGCCCCGTTCCCTACCGCGGGGATACCGGCCTGCTTCGACCGCTGCTCAACCGCCTGGAATCGGCGGGGATCCTTCGGCAGAACATCGTCATCGTCATCGGCAACGGCATGCACCGACCGAGCACTCTTAACGAGCGAAACGAGATGCTCGGAGAGGACATCCTTCGTCAATACCCGATTATCGACCACGACTGCGAAGACCAGGCCTCGCTCACCTTCATCGGTAAAAGCGACACCGGCGGGGATGTCTTCGTGAACAGCGTCTTTTACCGGGCCGATGTGAGGATTGCAACGGGGCTTGTAGAGAGCCACTTCATGGCAGGGCTTTCCGGCGGGCGCAAGGCGATCTGTCCGGGACTGGTGGACAAGAGGACCATCGAGAAGTTCCACAGTCCCGCCTTCCTCGAATCCCCCCAGGCGCAAAATCTCATCCTCGACGGAAATCCCTGTCATGAGGAATCCCTGGCGATCGCGCGGACGGTCGGGGTGGATTTCATCGTCAATACAACCCTGGACAAGGATCTGCGTCCGACCGGCGTCTTCGCCGGACACATCGAATCAGCCCATGCCGCGGCGGCCGATCTCGTCCGGAACTACGTCTTAGTCCCGGTGGAGCATGAGTATGACATCGTCCTCACCCATGGCGGCTACGTCGGCCGGAACCACTACCAGGCGGTAAAGGCCGCCTACAATGCCCTCCCGGCCATCCGAAGGGGGGGGACCCTGATCATCGCCACCGACAACCGTGATGTGGAACCGATCGGCGGATCGGAATACCGCAGTCTCCTCCACATGCTCAAGATCCAGGGAGCCGATCACTACATGAGAATGATCGAAACGCCCGGCTGGCGCTTCACCAAGGACCAGTGGGAACCGGAGATGTGGGCGAAGGTCTTCAGGAAAATCGAAGAAAAAGATTTCGTCTACTGTACGCACACCATCCCCCGTCAGGATTACTGTCTGATCCCCGGCTGCTGTGGTCTCGATTTTATGCATAAGGAAACTAAGAAACCCGCCGCCGCGGCAGTCAAGGAAATGGTGGATAATGCTTTACGTTTCGCCGTGGCCGGGTTCCGAAACAGAGGCGTCGAACCCACGGTCGCTTTCATCCGGGAAGGGCCTTATGCGATCCCCTACCTCAGAGAGACGGAGGCCGGCGCCGGGTGAGAACGGTCATTGAAGCAGGGCATCTCCGTAAAACATTCGGGGAGCTTGTCGCTGTCGACGACCTCTCCTTTACGGTAGCTGCCGGCGAGTGCTTCGGGATCCTCGGTCCGAACGGTGCGGGGAAGACCTCCACGATCCGGATGGTCTACGGCTTTTCGCCGCTCACCACAGGAACGCTCAGGGTTTTCGGCCTGGATGTGACGCGGGAGGCCCGCACTATCAAGGCCCGGATCGGTGTCTGCCAGCAGGAGAATAACCTCGATCCGGAACTGACGGTCCGGGAGAACCTTCTCGTCTTCGCCCGTTACTTCGATATCCCGGCTGCCGAGGCAGGACGCCGGGCGTCAGAGCTTCTCAAATTCATGACCCTGGACCATCGCGAGAATTCCCGTGCAGTTGATCTCTCCGGCGGAATGGTTCGGCGGATCGTCATGGCCCGCGCCCTCCTCAACCGGCCGGAGCTTCTCATCCTCGACGAACCGACGACCGGCCTCGACCCCCAGTCGCGCCACCTGGTCTGGGAGCGTCTTGAAGAGCTGCGCGCCAACGGACTCACCATCCTTCTGACGACGCACTACATGGAGGAGGCCTCCCGCCTCTGCGACAGGCTCATTATTATGGACGGGGGAAGGCTCCTCGTCGAAGGGAAGCCGGCCGAGCTGGTCCGCCGGCACGTCGGCCGCCACGTCCTCGAAGTGGCCGATCCCGAGGCCGGACTCGCAGAGTTTCTCACGCAGCGAGCGGTCCCTTATGAAAGCTTCGGCCATCGCCTCATCATCTATATCGAGGACGGCAGCAACCTCTACCGGGAGATCAGCGAAAGGTCGTGCAGCGGGTCGTGCACCATGCGGATGGCGACGCTGGAGGATGTCTTCCTCCGCTTGACGGGAAGGGAGTTGAGAGAATGACGATCTATCCCCCGCTTTCTCGCCGCTTTGTCCGCGTCTGGCAGCGGAATCTCACCGTCTACCGACAGAGCTGGCAGATCAGCTTTATCCCGCCGCTCCTGGAGCCCCTCTTCTACCTCCTGGCTTTCGGGCTCGGTTTGAGCGGGCTTGTGGGGAATATCAGATATCTGGGAGAGGAGATCTCCTACGTCCGGTTCATCGCCCCGGCGCTCATCGCCATCACCATCATGAACAGCGCCTTTTTCGAAAACACATACGGCTCGTTCGTCCGGATGTACTACCAGAAGACCTTCGACGCGATGATGGCGACGCCGCTTACAGTCGAGGAGATTATCACGGGAGAGATCATCTGGGGGGCGACAAAGGCGGTGATCGCGACGGTCATCATGATGGCGGTGATCAGCGGCTTCGGTTTGATTCGTTACCCGTCGGGGCTGCTCCTGATTCCGCTTGCCTTCCTCGGGGGTCTCGCCTTCGGCGCCTCCGGAATGGTCTGCACGGCGATCGTACCCAACATCGAACTGTTCAATCTGCCGGTCTTTCTCTTCATTACACCCATGTTTCTCTTCGGTGGGACGTTCTTCCCCGTTGAAAACCTCCCCCTCTGGGCGCAACGGACCGCGGCGCTGCTGCCTCTCACCCATCTCGTCGATCTCGCCCGCGCCTTCGCGACTGACCGCATCGACGCATCGCTTTTACCCGGCCTCGGTTATCTGACCGCCGTCGCCGCGGCTGTCTTTCCGCTTGCCCTCCGCAAGATGCGCCGGCGCCTGATCAAATGAATGCCGCTCGGCGGGAGGAACATTCTTTCGCCTGCTAAAAAAACCGGCCGAACGCTATCGGGCACGTTCGGCCGGTTCTTTTCTTCTTGGCTTTGGTGAATTTCTAAATACTTGGTTGCCGGTGCCGGTGCCGCTGGC
>PNOO01000002.1 GCA_013824905.1 Syntrophus sp. (in: bacteria)
CATAGATCCGGGGAGTCAAGTGACTGGCTATGGTGTGGTCGAGAAAGCCCGCAGCGGCCTTAGTCACATCGCCCATGGAGAGATCAGGCCGGGTAAGGGTGCATCGCTCTCCTTGTGCCTTCAGTCCATTTATGATGGCCTGCAAGAAGTGATCCGCCAATCGGCGCCTGAGGCGCTGGCAATAGAACAGATCTTCTATGGAAAAAACATCAAAAGCCTGATCAGGCAGGGACATGTCCGCGGGGTGGCTATTCTGGCAGGGAAGCACATGGGAATACCGGTTTATGAATACAGCCCGCTGGAAATTAAAAAGGCTATAGTCGGATACGGCCGGGCCGAGAAAGCGCAGGTCCAAATGATGGCCAAGGCCATCCTTAAACTTCCGGAGCTCCCGCCCCCCGACGCCGCCGATGCGTTGGCTGTCGCCATCTGTCATATCAATTTTTTAAAGGCGGAACCCATTTGAAATGATCGCCCGACTCAGCGGAATCCTTCTTGAAAAATCGGTCACTCAGTGTGTCGTCGATGTTCACGGAACCGGCTACCGCGTTGTTGTCCCCCTGACGACGTTCTATGAGCTGCCCGAGATCGCCCAGCCTGTGGTCCTCCATGTGCATACCCATGTCCGGGAGGATGCCATCCATCTTTACGGATTCCATGCCCGGGAGGAGCAGGCGGTCTTTCAGCTGATGATATCGGTAAGCGGGATCGGCCCCAAACTGGCCATCAACATCCTCTCCGGTATAGCCGCAGGAGAACTGATCCGGGCCGTGATGGAAGATGATGTGAAACGTCTGACCGGCATCCCCGGGGTGGGTAAAAAGACAGCGGAACGGATGATCCTCGAACTGAAGGACAAGGTGGCCAAACTCGACAGGCAGACCGTCCCGGTTGGAACGGTCACTGCTGAAAGGGGTGCTCAGGTGAAGGATGACGCCCTCTCGGCCCTGGTCAATCTCGGCTATAAGGGTTCGGCGGTAAAAGAGGTTGTCGACCGGATCATGAGGGAAGCGCCGGAGGTCCCGTCTCTCGATCAGCTCCTGAAACGGGTGCTCAGGACCCTGGCCGGTTGATACCGTTTACGGACGGCGCTTTACAGAAACGGGAGGATGGAAGGTTTACGTGAAAAAGACCGATACCGTCAGTATCTCAGCAAAAAATCCACTGCTGATTCCCCAAGAGATCGTAGAGGACGAAGGGTATGATGTCTCTCTCCGTCCTAAAAGCCTTGCCGAATATATCGGTCAGGAGAAGATCAAGAAGAACCTTTCCATCTTCATCGAGGCGGCCAAGCAGCGCAAGGAGGCCCTCGATCATGTCCTCCTGTATGGCCCGCCCGGCCTTGGGAAGACCACGCTGGCCTATATTATGGCCCGTGAAATGGGGGGGGATATCAAAGTGACCTCCGGTCCGGTGATCGAAAGGCCGGGTGATCTGGCGGCGATTCTGACGAATCTGCACGAACAGGACACCCTTTTCATCGACGAGATCCACCGCCTGTCTCATGTCGTGGAGGAGATTCTCTATCCGGCCATGGAGGATTTTCACATCGATATCCTCATCGGTCAAGGGCCGTCGGCGCGATCGATGAAACTGGAGATACCGAAATTCACCCTCATCGGGGCCACAACCCGGGCAGGGCTTCTGACCTCGCCGTTGCGCGACCGTTTCGGTATGAGCTTCCGTTTCGATTTTTATACCCCGGCGGAGCTCGGCGTCATCATCCGCCGATCGGCGAAGATCCTCTCGGTGGAAATCGATGAAGGCGGTGCGGCCGAAATGGCCTGCCGTTCCCGGGGGACGCCGCGGATCGCCAACCGTCTACTCCGCAGGATCCGGGATTTTGCTCAAGTCAGGGCCGATGGGCGGATCACAAGGGAAGTGGCGGTGAGCGCCCTCGAGATGTTTGAGGTGGATGAAAAGGGGTTTGATCATATGGACCGGACCATTCTGCTCACCTTAATCGATAAATTTGACGGCGGTCCCGTGGGGATCGACAACCTCTCTTCGGCGATCGGAGAGGAACGGGAGACGATAGAGGATGTCTATGAACCTTTCCTCATCCAGGAGGGGTATCTCCAGCGTACGGCGCGGGGCCGGATTGCAACCCGCCGGGCTTACGAACATTTCAGCAGAAAGTGGACCGGGGTAGGCCAAACGGAGTTTTTCTGAGCGCGGGAGGGGTTAATGAACCTCCTTCGCAGAGAATCTGGTTTGTGAATTGGCTCTGAAAATACTGCTGCATATCTGCTGTGGACCGTGTAGCATCTATCCTTTGGGGATACTGAGACAGGAGGGTCATGAGGTCTACGGCCACTTTTACAATCCGAACATCCATCCCTATTTGGAATACAAAAAACGCCTCGATACGGTCGAAGTCTATGCCGGTCAGGAGGGGCTTCCAATCATGCGGGAGGATCACTACCCCCTGGAAGGGTTCTTGCGGCAGGTCGCATTTAGGGAGGAAGATCGGTGCCGGCACTGCTACCGCCTGCGACTCGGAAAGACAGCGCAGATCGCGAAAAGCGGCTGTTTCAGCGCCTTTACGACCACCCTTCTTTACAGCCGCTTTCAGAAGCACGATCTTATCCGGATCATTGGCGAGGAGGTGGCCGTGGAATACGACATTCCTTTTCTCTACCGGGATTTCCGTGAGGGATGGTCGGAGGGGGTCCGGATCTCGAAAGCGCTCGGGTTGTACCGACAGCCCTACTGCGGCTGCATCTACAGCGAAAAGGAACGCTATTGCCGCACTGGCAGGATTATAAATGGAGAAGACCGGCTTAAAGCGTGAGCTTATCCGGACGGAAGGGGCTCCTTCAGGAAGAGCCGGGCACAAGGGTGTGTCGCTTTCAACACAGTTTGCGAGGACTGCCGCCAAAACGACCATTCCATGGAGAAGATGCATAATGGAAACAGTTGTTCTTTTAATAGGTTAGACAGGAAGAATCATTACATGATTCCTTTGGACGATGGTATGGATATTGCTGATAGGAAATCAATCGGCCTGACTTAAGACCGTTCGAATCATCTCCAGATAGGAAAAAAGGTGCATATGTTGTTTCAAAGAACGGTGAAGCACGAAATAGGGTGCAAAAGCATAGGATTACATTCAGGAAGGAAGGTCGGCATGGTGATCAAGCCGGCCGGTGTCGATGAAGGGATCGTCTTCGTCCGCACGGACCTGAGAGGGGATAACCGAATCAAGGGGGATGTACACAACGTCAGGGACACGACTCTTGCGACAACCCTCGGCCTTAACGGCGTGACCGTCTCTACCGTGGAGCATCTGATGTCGGCCTTCAGCGGCATGGGTGTGGATAATGCGATAGTCGAGGTCGACGCACCGGAGATTCCGATCATGGATGGCAGTGCCCGTCCGTTCGTCGATCTCCTCAAAAGCGTCGGGACACGGGTCCAGGGGAAGTGCAAGAAGCTGATTGTGATCAAAAAGAAAGTTTCCGTCTCCGATGGGGAGAGTACGGCCACGCTCCTGCCTTCCCCTGAATTCAGGATCACCTACAAGATTGAATTCAGCCATCCCTCTATCGGCGTTCAGTCTCATCACATGAAACTATCCGACGTCTCCTATGAGGAGGAGATCTGCGCGGCGAGAACTTTCGGCTTTCTGCGAGATGTTGAGTATCTGCAAGCCAAAGGGCTGGCCCTCGGGGGATCGCTCAATAACGCCGTCGTTCTGGATGACCACAGGATCATCAACAAGGACGGCCTCCGTTTTCCGGCTGAATTCGTGAAACACAAGATTCTCGATGCCATTGGGGATCTTTCTCTCCTGGGCATCCCGATCATCGGTCACTTTGTCGCCTTCAAATCGGGCCATCGCCTGAACAACCTTCTCCTTAAGCAACTGATGATCCAGAAGGAGTGCTGGACCATGGTGAGTCGTTTCAGTAAAGAAGTGATGTTCAATGAATTTGAGTCCCTGCGCGTCCCGTCTTTTGAGGTGCTGGATTCCGCCCCTGCCTCTCCGTCCGCCATCTGAAGGAGGATGGTTTCGTAAATAGGTCTTGCATTTTGACCGTCAGTCTCTTAGTATACCCGCCAAACACTTAAAATAACAAAAACATTGGTCATTTATTCGATATACACGGGTCAGCATCGGCCGATGGCCCGCTGGATACCAAGTAGAGTACAAGTAGAGTAAAGGATATACATATTGAAAAGGATATCGGTTTTATCCATCTGCCTCATTTATTCCCTTTTTCTTCTTTTTCCTCCGCCCCTTCAAGCGAAGAATGCAGGGATCAAGGATATCCTGGTCACGAACAACTCTACCCATCTGTTGGTTTATGCCAGAGTGACGAACTGTTTTACCAAGGATATGGATGCCGCGATCCGCGCGGGAATCCCTACTACGTTTACCTTTCTTTTGGAGCTCTATCAGGTACGTCCGCGCTGGCTGGATAATAAGCTCATCCGCTTGACCGTCAGGCATACGATCAAGTACGACAACGTCAAAAGTCTATTCTATGTCACATCCGATGGGGGTAAGGAACCGGCGTCGTTTCAGGATTATGAAAGCGCGAAGCAGGCGATGGCCGATCTGAACGGACTCCCCGTGGCGCTCTTGAAGGCACTGAAAAGGGGGGAATATTATTACGTTCAGATCAAGGCGAAACTGGATAAGGTCCGCCTGCCGTTCTATATGGAATATGTCTTCTTCTTTGTCTCCCTCTGGGATTTTGAAACCGACTGGCATCGGGAGGACTTCTTTTACTGATGAAAAAGAGCAGCAGGCCGGTCAAGCTGGATGTGAAGGAGCGTAAAAGACGCAAGCGGGAGTGGGTCATCATTGTCCTGATAGTGATACTCATCGCTGTTGTGACCTATCTGGAAAGCCGTTTCTTCCGAGGTGATTTTTTTTCTCTCCCTATTTCCGGCAATGCCGTGATCTTCGGCCTGATCAACATTAACGTCATTCTGATCCTCTTGCTCATCTTTCTGATCGTCAGGAATCTCGTAAAGCTGATCTATGAGCGGCGGCGTGGACTCGCCGGTTCCAAACTCAGGACCCGGCTGGTTACGGCCTTTATCGGCCTTTCGCTCATCCCAACCGTCCTTCTGTTTCTCGTTGCTGTTAACTTCCTCTCATACAGTATCGATAACTGGTTCAGCATCCGCATCGGCGACGCCCTGAACCGGACCCTGGAGGTCGCCCAGCTCTATTACCAGCAGTCGGCCGATCAGGCGAAATACTATGCACGTCAGCTCAGCGCCGACATCTCTAAAAACAGCCTCTATGAGGGAGAAAAATTCCTCTACCTGAAGGCGCTTGTAGAACGGCGGCACAGGACCTACAAGCTAAACACACTTGAGGTCCATATCGAAAACCAGAAGGAAAAAGTCGTTGTTCGTGATCAGGATAACCCACAGACGGTTTCCAAATCCCTTTCCCCAAAATCGCTGGAAGATCTGTACGTCGGCAAGGAGGTCACCACAATCGAACAGGTCGGAAACGGCGATTTGATCCGGGGGGCCGTACCCGTCTACTCCCTTGCAAGCCCGAAGGTGGTCATCGGATATGTGATGGCCAGTTATTACTTTCCGGTCGGACTTGTTGACAAGATCAGCGTGATTTCGAAGGCTTCCGAAGAATATCGGCAGCTCAAGCTCCTCAAAGCACCTATCAAGGCCGGTTATATAATCACACTTTTCATTGTGATGCTCCTGATCATCTTCTCTGCGACCTGGTTCGGCATCTACCTCGCCAAGGGGGTTACCGTCCCGATCCAGGATCTGGCCGAGGCCACCCGGAAGATCGCCCAAGGGGATCTGAATCATCAGATCGCCATCGTCGCGGACGATGAGATCGGGGTCCTCGTCGATTCCTTCAACCAGATGACGCGGGACCTAAAGCAGAGCAATCAGGGACTCGAACAGGCGAACCTGCACCTGGAACAGCGGCGGAAATATATGGAAACGATCCTGCGCAATGTTTCGGCAGGAGTCATCTCCATAGACCGAAGCGGGGTAATCACCACCATCAACCGCAGCCGAGCGGATGCTCAGCATCCAGACGCACAAAGTCCTGAACCGGCGGTTTATCGAGGTTCTCATCCCCGAACATCTCGCCCTGGCCGAAGAGGTTCTTCGGGAGATGCGGGAGCGGGGCGATGGATTCGTCGAGAAGCAGATCGATCTGACCCTCAAGGACCGGGCGCTGACCGTGCTGATGACGATCACCGTCATTCATGACGACGAGGGGAACGATATGGGGATGGCGATCCTGTTTGAAGATCTCACCCAACTACAGCGGGCAGAGCGGGCGGCCGCGTGGAGGGAGGTGGCCAGGCGGATGGCCCATGAGATCAAAAATCCCCTCACTCCCGTTCAGCTCGCCGCGCAGAGACTCCAGAAAAAATACGGCGACCGGCTGGGAGATGACGACACCGTCTTTAATGAATGCACAAAAACCATCATCGATCAAGTTGATGTGCTGAAGAATCTCGTCAATGAATTTTCCCGGTATGCCCGGCTGCCCGTGACCCATCTGGTGATGCACGATCTCAATGAGGTGATCCGCGATTCCGTCATCCTCTTTCAGGATGCCCATAAGGGCATCGTCTTTGATTTCCTGGCAGGTCCGGATATTCCCAAACTGATGCTCGATCCGGAGCAGATCCGGCGGGTAATGGTCAACCTGCTGGACAATGCGGTAGCGGCGGTCGACAAGTTAAGCGGCCGGATCGAGATCAGGACTGTCTGCGACCGGGTCGAGGGAAAGGCGAAAGTGGAAGTGGCCGACAATGGTTGTGGCATTCCGGCCGGTTATAAGGCAAAGATGTTCGAACCTTATTTCTCCACAAAACGGACGGGGACCGGGCTGGGGCTGGCGATCGTCAATTCCATTATTGCCGACCACAACGGCCGGGTCACCGTCGCTGATAATCACCCCCAAGGGACGGTCGTGGCTTTTGAAGTGCCCATTCCGAATGCACTATAGTATGATTTTATGATATAGATGGACTATCCTTTGCCGGGAGGGAATAGAATATGGATGATGCAGGATGGCGATGAGCAAGGCAATTCTAATAGTGGATGATGAGGAGAGTATCTGCCAGACTCTCGGCGGGATTCTCAAGGACGAGGGGCATGAAGTGATCACAGCCACAAGTGGCGAGGAGGCCTTGCTGGTGGTGGATGAGGATCCGCCCAATCTGATCCTCTTGGACATCTGGCTTCCGGGGATAGACGGTATCGAGGTCCTCAAGACGGTCAAAGCAGGACATCCTCAGGTTCAGGTCATCATCATGTCCGGCCACGGCACTATCGAAACGGCGGTAAAGGCAACGAGGCTCGGGGCCTTCGATTTCATAGAAAAGCCCCTCTCACTCGAAAAAGTGATCCTGGTTGTCAACCATGCCCTGGAGATGATCCGTCTGGAGGAGGAAAATCTCCTCCTTAAGCAGAAGGTCAGTCACGAATACGAACTGACGGGTCAAAGCGGCCCGATACAAGAACTCAAGGAGATGATCGGCATCGTCGCCCCGACCAATGCCTGGATCCTGATTATGGGGGAAAACGGGACGGGAAAGGAACTGGTGGCCCGTTCCATTCACCACCAGAGCCGGCGGGCGCAGAAGTCCTTTATAGAAGTCAATTGTGCGGCGATTCCGGAAGATCTGATCGAGAGCGAACTGTTCGGCCATGAAAAGGGGGCCTTTACAGGCGCGACGGCCATGAAAAGGGGGAAGTTCGATCTGGCCAATGAGGGAACGATCTTCCTCGACGAGGTGGCCGATATGAGTCTCAAGGCGCAGGCGAAAGTGCTGCGGATTCTCCAGGAAAAGAAGTTCGAACGGGTCGGCGGCAACAAGCTCATCCCCACCGATGTCCGGGTGCTGGCGGCGACGAACAAGGATCTGGAAAAAGAGATGGAGGAGGGTCGTTTTCGTCAGGATCTCTACTATCGTCTAAATGTCATCCCGCTTCGTATTCCCCCGCTACGCGACCGGAAGGAGGACATTCCTCTCCTGGTTGCTCAGTTTATCAAGGACTTTGCCTTAAAGGAGGGAGAAGCGGAGAAGGAGGTCACCGATGAGGTGTTGGCCGTCCTGATGAAGCACAACTGGCCGGGAAATGTTCGGGAACTGAAGAACATCATCGAACGCCTGGTGATCATGACACCGACCAGGGTGATTTCCAAATGTGACCTTTTCCCACTATTCGGGGAAGGGAAGCAAGAAATCGTCCCCACTGGGCCGGAACTTGCCACCGATTCTTTCCGGGCGGCTAAACAGGATTTCGAACGGCAGTATATCATCCGCAAACTCCGCGAGTTCGACGGCAACATATCCAAAACTGCCGAGGCGATCGGTCTGGAGCGGAGCAACCTGCATAAGAAGATCCGCAGCTACGGCGTGGAGGTCAAGGGAGATACTTAAACCTGAACGAGGTGATCCTCATATCTCTTGCCGATCCTTTATCCTTCATGAATGCGATTCCGTATAGGACTGAGCCTGACGACGGAGATCCGCAACGGAGAAGCGGTTGAAAGGCAAAAAAGCGAGACCGAGGATGACCACTATCCCTATGGAGAGGGCGTGGTAGATGATCGCGAAAGTGAGGGCGTCCGTCCTGGGGACGCCGAAGAAGCTCAGACCTAGAATGCAGAAGTAGTGCCAGTTGCCGATGAAACCGGGGGCTGTGGGAATGGCGATCCCGATGATCAGGATGATCATCAGGACAAAGGCGGCCGCGACGGGCAGCTGAAAACCGAAGGCAAGAAACAAGAGGTAGATCGCAAGAACATCGATCAGCCAGATCAAGATCGAGAGCCCGGTGACGGAGGCGAGGAGCGCCGGATCGACCATGATCCGGAAACCTTGAAGGAAATGACGGGTGAGGCGATTAAGCCCTTCGGCATAACGCGCCGGTAATTTTCCGCTCAGCATGGCCAAGATCCGCAGGGATGCCTCTTGTTTGAGGATCATCAGGACCATTACGGCAAGAAGGGCGAGTGTCGCCAGCAGAAACAGGACGCTGGCGCGGACAAGCCACGGCGGGAGCGGTATGAAAAAGAGCACAAAAACCGCGATGACCAGAATCGTCAGGCTGTCGAGAACACGCTCGACGATGATCGTGCCGAGCGCGGAACTCATTTTGAGATCACTTTTTTTCGTGATGAGATAGGGGCGGGCGAGCTCTCCCAGACGTGCGGGGATAGAGACAATCGCGAGAAAACCCACGCTGGTGACAGAGAACAACGAGAGCTGATCGATCTTCGCAAGCGGGCTCAAGATGAGCCCCCAGCGGAAGGACCTGAGAACCTGCATGAGAAACAGCAAGGCGAGGGAAGGGAGGACATATCCATAATGGATGGTCCGGAAGCCTTCGGCCACGCCCTGGAAATCAATGCCCCTTACGGAGAGATAAACCAACAGGGTGGAGAAGACCAGGCCCGCAATCACTTTTTTCTTCATCAGGCGGTTTCACTCTCTAAAAACCATAAAGGCAAGGTGTGCGCTACTTCCTGACCAGGTTGTCGCCGATTTTATCGTGGATCAACTGGGAGGAGAGCTTATCACCGATCAGGCCCACCCGAACGGAGACCGTGGTCACGTTCTTGGCCTTGTAGAGCACTTCGATCTTGACCTTCTCGTCGTTGACAACGGCCGAGATTTTCCCATTGCCGATCTCCTTGTCCTGTTCGACGTCCACGCCTCGCATATCGGCAATACTCTTTTGGCAGGCGCTCCAGGTCGCGTCGAAGGAGTGATAGTAGTCCGTTTTCATATCACCGTTGATGTAGAAATAGGTGCCTGAACCGGCGCCCACCGCACCGACACCGATCAGCGCCAATTCACAGCCGGAGATAATAAAAGCGCTCATGACCAGCGATACAACCCAGTTTATCCTTTTCTGCATGACCAATCCTTTCTGTAATGATAGCAAAAGATTCTCCTGATGATAAACCGCTTAACCGCTCAGCTTGTCAAACTCCCTGAGCAGATCCTCCTGCTTCTTGGTCAGGTTCGTGGGTACAGTCACTACCGTTTCAATGACCTCGTCGCCGCGACCGTAACCCCGCAGATTGGCGATACCCTTTCCCTTCAGGCGGAAGATCCTCCCCGTCTGGGTTCCCCGCGGGATCTTGATCTTCTCCACCCCCGTCAGCGTCGGCGCCTCCACATTTCCCCCCAGGGCCGCCTGGGTAAAGGTGATTGGTACACGGCAGAAGATGTCATTCCCGCTTCTTTCAAATATCTCGTGTTGTTCCACCTCGATAAAGACATACAGATCGCCGTTGGGACCGCCGTGTTGTCCTTCCTCCCCTTCACCGCGCAGCCGGAGACGGGAACCTGTCTCCACGCCGGCCGGTATCTTCAGCTGAACGGTCTTTGCCACCCTGACCTTCCCTCCACCTGAACATTCCGGGCAGGGGGTCGTGATCACACCTCCCTGTCCCTGGCACTGGGGGCAGGTCGAACTGATGCTGAAGAAGCCGCTGGACTGTGTTACCTGACCCCGTCCCTGGCAGCGGCTGCAGACCTGTGCGGATGTGCCCGGGGCGCATCCCGATCCCCGGCATGAGGAACACAGAATGTATTTCTGCAGATTGATCTCAGTCGTAGTGCCGAGGGCCGCATCCATGAAGGAAACCCGCAAATCATAGCGCAGGTCAGCGCCCGCCCTGGCGCCTGTGCGGGAACGGGAGCGGCCTGTACTGAAACCGAAGACGTCGCCGAAGATGTCTCCGAAACTGGAGAAGATATCTTCGAAGCCGGAAAACCCCCGGTAACCGACACCGCTTAAACCCTCATGGCCGTAACGGGTGTAAACGTCCCGTTTTTCCGGATCGCAGAGGACTTCATAGGCTTCCGCCGCCTCCTTGAACATCTCCTCCGCTTCCCCGTTTCCCGGATTCCTGTCCGGGTGAAACTGCATGGCGAGTTTACGGTAATTCTTTTTTATCTCTTCTTCCGAGGCGTTTCTTTCGACGCCAAGGATCTCAAAATAATCGCGTTTTTGCGTCATTCAAACTTTCTCATTCCTTCCACACTGATTTTCCTTGTTAAAATAACAATCCGCCTTTTCACTGTCAACCGGTCCTTCTAACGGACCAGGCGGTTGAGCGCCTCGCGGTATTTTTCTCCTGTTTTTTCGACGACCTCTGCGGGAAGCTCCGGCGCCGGGGGCTTCTGGTTCCAGTTGATAGCGATGAGATAATCCCGCAGGAACTGTTTGTCGTAACTCTTCTGGGGCCGTCCCTCCTCGTAATCGTCCTTCGGCCAGAACCGTGAGGAGTCGGGGGTGAGGAGCTCGTCAATAAGAATCAGCTGACCGTCCAAAAGCCCGAATTCCATCTTGGTGTCGGCGATGATGATCCCTGCCGCAGCGGCGATCCCCACAGCCCGTTCATAGATGGCAAGGCTTGCCCGGATGACCCGGTCGGTAAGGTCCTTGCCGATGATCCTTGCCATCTCTTCTTGGCTGATCGGCAGGTCGTGTTCACCGTCCGGCGCCTTGGTGGACGGTGTAAAGAGGGTTTGGGGAAGCCTTGAAGACTCCTTCAGGCCTGCCGGTAGTGTGATCCCGGAAACGGGCTTCCCCTGACTGTAATCCTTCCATCCGGAGCCGCTCAGGTATCCCCGGACGACGCACTCGACCGGCAGGGGTTTCGCCTTTTTCACCAGCATGCTCCTTCCCCGCAAGACATCCCGGTAAGAGGCGCAACCGACAGGGTATTCATCGGGATCAGTCGAAACGCAATGATTCGGGATGATATCCTTCATCTTTTCAAACCAGAAAGCGGACATGCGGGTCAGGACTTCGCCTTTCCCGGGGATGGGGTTCGGCATGATGAAGTCGAAGGCGGAGATCCGGTCCGTCGCCACGATCAGGAGATAAGGGTCGAGGGCATAGATATCGCGGACCTTCCCCGTACCGGCAAGCGTCATTCCGTTAAATTGGGTGTTCATAAGACCTTTTGTGTTCATAGCATATCTCCTTGTCTCCAGTTATCGTAAAAAGGGGTTGAATTTTTTTTCGTGACCGATTGTGGAGGTCGGCGAGCTGCCGTAGTTATGGCCCGGCAGGACCACCGTCTCATCCGGGAGGGTGCAAATCTTCCGCTGGATGGCGTCGAACATGACCTCCCCCGATCCGCCGGGAAAATCGGTCCTCCCCACGGCCTCCACGAAGAGGGTGTCGCCGGTGAAGGCATAACCGTCCACATAAAGCACCATGCTGCCCGGCGAGTGGCCGGGGGTATGGATGACCCTGAGCGTGACCCCGCCGGCAACGATGAGATCTCCCTCCTTTACCGTTCTGTCGGCCGGGGGGGAGGCCTTTGCCCCGAACATCTGGAGCATTGCGGCAGGCGCAGAGACGAGCATGTCGGCGTCATCCTCATGGATAACGATGGAGGCGCCCGTTTTCTTTTTCATGTCCACATTGCCGCCCGTGTGATCTACGTGGCCATGGGTGTTGACGATCGTTGTGATCCGGACCTTGCGTTTCTCTGCTGCCGCTATGATCCCGTCCGTATCCGCAGCAGGGTCGATGACGAACGCCTCGCCGCCGGCCTCATCACCCACCAGATAGGCAAAAACGGCCATCTGACCGACTTGCCGTTGTTCGATGAACATGATCCCTCCCGTTTTTCAGGGCGACGGCCTATTTTGTCGCCGGCCGACTCCCGTACGATTACCGTTCTGTGTAAAAGTGACCGGATGCACCTATCATTTTTTCACTTCTCAAGTCAATGGGATTCGGCAGGCGAAAAGGGTCTTCACCTGCTGAATGTTTTTCGTATCCCCGACCACAAACAGAATATCGCCCCTTGTAAATTTCAGGTTTGAGGGCGGATTGGATATAATCAGGGAACTGCGGTTGACGGCCAAAAGCGTGACGCCGTACTTTTTGCGCATCTCCGTTTCCTGGAGTGTCTTCCCGACGACGGGAGAGCCGTTTTCGATGCGGAAGGAGGTGATTTCCAGGTCCGGCAGACAGCTTTCCATTGTGCAGGAGGACACGGCGTTCCGGGAAGTGCTCCTGAACATTTCATAGCCATCCGAGCGGATGTCCGAGGTCAATTTTTCGATCTCTTCCTTCGGGATGAAATATTTTGCCAGGACGCGGCTGAAGATTTCCACCGAGGTTTCGAACTCCTCAGGGATCACGTCGTTGGCCCCCAGATCGATCAGGGCGTTCATTTCAGACACGAAACGGGTCCGGACTAGGATGTAGAGCCGGGGATTTAATCTTCGGGCGAGCTCCGTGATTCTGCGCGTGGCTGCCGGATCGTTGATCACAACAACCAGGGACCTGGACTGCCGGACGTTTAGATGGAGGAGAATGGCCTCCTGGGTGGCATCTCCAAAGAAGAGGGGCTCTCCTTTCGCCTTTTCGGCTCGAACGGATGCGGGGTTCATCTCGAGGATCGCGTAAGGGATGCCTGCTACCCGGGCGGCACGCGCCAGATTCTTTCCGTTCAGACCGAAACCGACGATGATGAGGTGATTCTCCAGATGTGCTGTTTCTCCGCTGTATCCGGGAGTCATCCCCTGTTTCAATCTGCGGGGCAGCGGCAATCTGCCGACCTGCTCCGAGATGGCTGGCGCCGCTGCGATCAGGGAGGGAGTCGCCATCATCGTGAGAATCGAAACCGCCAGGAACGCCTGATAATTGTCACCGGAGACGAGTCCATGCGGGACGCCCGTTTCCGACAGAATGAACGAAAACTCTCCGACCTGGCTGAGGGTGATGCCGGCGATGATGGCCGACCGGAGGGGGAGTCCCGAAAAAAAGGCTGCCGCGCCCGCGACCAGGGTCTTTAAGATCAGGACACAGAAAGCCGCCATGATCAGGAAAAGGGGATGCTTCAGGAAAAATCCGATATCGAGCAGCATGCCGATGGAGACAAAAAAGAAGCTCGTGAAGACGTCCCTGAACGGCAGGACATCCCCGAGGGCTTGGTGGCTGTATTCGGACTCGGAGATGATCAGCCCCGCCAGAAAGGAACCCAGGGCCAAGGAGAGCCCTGCTTCATACGTCAGCCAGGCGACGGCCATGCACAGGGCGATCGTTGTGATCAAGAACAGCTCCCGGCTTCTGGTTTTTGCGATGGCGAAAAAGAGCCGGGGAACGAGCCATTTGGACAGGACCGGGACGAGAATAACAATCCCCAGGATCTTCGCGACGAGCAGGGTGGGGGAAACCCCTTCGCCTTGCTCTGTTCCCGCCAGGAGCGGGACTATCAGCATCATCGGAACGGCGGCCATATCTTGAAAGATGAGGATGCCGAGGGATGCGTTTCCCTGGGGCGTTTCCATTTCCGCACGGTCCTGTAGGATTTTCATAACAATGGCCGTACTGCTCAGCGAAAGGAGAAATCCCGCAAACACCGCTTTATTGAAGCTGTAGCCGAATAGCCTCGCCGCCGCAAATCCGGCCAGAACCGTCAGGGCGATCTGCAACGAACCGCCCAGGAGAACCGTTTTCCTGATCCTAAGGAGGCTTCTGAAGGAGAATTCCAGACCGATGGTGAACAACAGCAGGACGATTCCCGCTTCCGCCAGCGTCTTGACCGCTTCTATTTCCCGGACCAGGCCGAGTCCGTGCGGTCCTGCAATAATACCGGTCAGCAGGAATCCGACAATCAGGGGCAGGTGCATCCGGTGGCAGAGGTAAAGTACGACAACGGACAGCAGGATGATGATCAGGATGTCGTTAAGGAGAAATGGGTGCATTTTCTTTTTCCCCTGAGGTGTCTTTTTGCTTACTTGTCATGCGCCACCTGATAGGCTACCTCAATCCTTATAGACGTCACCGGACTCTGTAGATTTTGGTGACCCTTCCAGGAGGAGATCCAGTGGGCTTTACAGTCGGAGCGCTTCTACCGGATCAGCATTCGTCAGTCGTTTTGAGAGCGTAAGATATTGGTTGGCCCAATAGGTGTATAATATTACTCTTTTTCCCGGCACGAGCTCTCGTAAAAGTAGATATTGCTGAAAATCGGGAAGGGTTCGTGAAGGTAACATTTTCTCTCTCATATAAGCTCCTGCATATGATATACGGATACTGTGTAATAGGATATTACGGACCATTTACGGAAGTCAATGAGATTATCCGTAAGTAATTACTTGTTTCTTTGGTTAAAAAAATAGTATCACTAAACGTAAATCGAAGGAATAAACCGATCCAGTATATTAATAGTTCGCTCAAGAAAAATATGAAATGATTCATACTTCATGATATTATTTCTTCAATATAATGCTGACGGAGGATTTAAAAAATGACCAGAGAATTTAATGTCGTGATCGAAAGGGATGAAGACGGCTATTTTGTCGCATCCGTCCCCGAGCTGCGAGGATGTCATACACAAGCTAAATCCCTTGATGTGCTAATGAAGCGAGTGAAAGAAGCTATACAGCTCTGTCTCGAAGTTGAGGAACCCGTATCAAACGAATTCATTGGCATTCAGCGTGTGGCCGTCACCTCATGAGTAGATTTCCTTCAGTCACTGGTTCCCAACTTATCAAAGCCCTTCGGAAACTTGGTTTTGAAGTGATTCGTACGAAAGGCAGTCACCATTTCTTGCGCCATCCAGATGGCAGGAGCACAGTCATCCCGGTACACCGCGGCGAGACGATTGGGCGTGGGCTCCTTGCTCAAATCCTGCGAGATTGCGAACTCTCCCGAGATGAGATCCAGGAAATACTCTGATCGATCAAAGCCTTTTATCCGATACATGACAGCACACATCGAAGCTGCCACTCACTGAAGAGATACTGCTTGGATAAACCATACCAACGCAAAAGGGCAGAAAACAATACACAGATCGGTTGTGATTTTGAGGCCAAGGCTCAGAATTTCTTCGCTCAACGGGGCTTGCACCTGACCCCCGGCAAGGCACTTGAAATCGGCATCAATGGAAGGAAGTCGTACAACTTCGACCTTGGAGATGAGCAGAAGAAGGTCGTCGTTGAATGCAAGGCCCACACATGGACTGAAGGTGGGAACGTCCCAAGCGCGAAAATGACCACGTGGAACCAAGCGCTGTTTTTCTTCCATGCAGCCTCGTTGGGCTACCGGAAGATTCTTTTTGTTCTCAAGGATTTCAGTCAAAAACGGAACGAAACCCTTGGAGAATACTACATTCGAACGAATCATCACCTCATCCCGAAAGATGTCGAGGTGTGGGAATATGACGAGAAAATAGGAACAGCTAAGAAGATCAAGTAATAAGCGAACAGGGCAATCCAGCCGACTTGTTACACTCGCGGCTGATTTTTTCGTTATATGTAAATGAAAGGCATGTAGAATGAAAAAACTGATTTACGGAATATGTTTTACATTGTTGTTATCAAGTAATGTTCTGGCCGAAGATGCTAATACCGCCCAGGTTGATGTATTAGCAAAAACGGGTTTGAGCTGGGATGGGAGCCATCTTCCCGGTTACTCAAAAGGGACCCCGGAGATCACAATTCTCAGAATTAAAATCCCACCGGGAGTGCAGTTACCGCTGCATAAACATCCAGTGATAAATGCAGGTGTATTATTGAGCGGAGAACTTACTGTGGTCACTGATGACAATAAGACATTACATCTGAAAGCGGGAGACTCAATTGTCGAAGTTGTTAATATTTGGCATTATGGAAAAAATGAAGGCAACAAAACGGCGGAAATTCTGGTTTTCTATGCCGGAGTACTGGATACGCCGATAAGCATTAAATAATAGGGGTCGGCACATAGCGTAGCGCTAGTGCAGGCTCCGTTTCATTCCACCGCACGGTATAGGCGTTAGCCCTGTCAGAATGAGCAGTGAAGATATTGTGAATGAAACCTCTGTCGGGATAAATCGTTCGTCTAACAGGCCGGCCTTTCAGACAGTGCGGACGAGCAGGGCGGCGAAGAAGCCGTCCATTCCTTGAAGATGCGGGGAGGTCCGGAAATACCCTTGGGCGTCGATGAGCGCCGGGGGAAGGTTTGCCGGTGGTAATAACTTGAAATCGGGATGATTTCTCAAAAAATCACCGATGACGATCTCATTTTCCTCCGGTGTGACGGTGCAGACGCTGTAGACAAGGCGGCCGCCCGGCTTCACGTATTCTGCAGCGCTCTTTAGGAGACGCTTCTGGTTTTGCATGCATTTGTTGAGGTCCGCCGGGACGAGACGCCAGCGGATCTCCGGATTCCGCCGGAGCGTGCCGAGGCCCGAGCAGGGGGCGTCCAGGAGGACCCTGTCGAAAATCTTAAGGAAGCTCTCATCCGGCGTGGCAGCGTCTCCGGTCCGCGTCTCCACTATCACAACCCCCAGACGTTTCACCTCCTCTCGGAGCATCTGGAGTCGCTCCGAATGGAGATCGATAGCCGTGATGCTTCCCCTGTTTTCCATAAGCGCCGCCAGGTGAAGGGTTTTTCCCCCTGCGCCCGCGCAGAGATCGAGAATTCTTTCGCTGGGTTCCGGAGCGACGAGACGGGCGATGAGCTGAGAGGCTTCGTCCTGAATCCGGATCAATCCCTCTTTGTAGAGGGTCGTCTCCCGAAGACCGGCGGCAGGGGAGCTAAGGATAATACCGTCGGTGGAAAAGGACGTCGGTTCGGCGGCGATGCCTGCCTCGGCGAGCGCCGCAAGTGCCTGGTCGCGCGATGCCTTAAGAGTGTTCACGCGGAGCGCGACCGGCGGGATAGTGTTGTTTGCCCGGCAGATCGCGATCGTTTCTTCCATATCGAACTGGGCAAGCAGGCGCCTGACCAGCCAGGAAGGGTGGGAGTGGAGAACGGCGATTGCCTTCTCGGGCGCCTTGGCCATGTCAGGCCAGGCGATGGCGTCCTTCTTCCGGAGGGCGTTCCGGAGGAGGGCGTTTACCAGCCCCGAGGCAGCCGGCGAGACATCCCGGGCGATACCCACCGCCTCGTTGACTGCGGCGAAAGGAGGAATCCGGTCGGTGAATAAGAGCTGGTAGAGGCCCGTCCGGAGGATGTTCCATACCGCCGTTTCCAGCGCGGCGGCCTCTCCCCGGTAGAGCTGCCCGATGATCCAGTCCAGACGGCCCCGCGTCCGCAGCGTGCCGTAGACGAGTTCGGTGAGAAGACCTCGGTCAAGGGGTGACGCAAACGTCGTTCCGGAAAGTGCGGCGTCCAGGAGAGGTTCCGCGTAGGCGCCTTCCGTATCGATCCGGTTGAGGATCTCGATGGCGATCCGCCGAGGGGAATTTTTCATGTTGTCTTGCCTCTCAGCCCAGAACCTGACCCGGAGCGATCCGAACGCCGCGCAGAAAATTGTTAATGGCCATCCGTTTCTTCCCTTCGAGTTGCAACTCCTGAAGCAATACATATCCGTTCCCGGCGGCCACGCGGAGGCCTGTGGCGGTCTCCCCGACGATCATTCCCGGCGATTCAGTAACGGACCCCGCCTCTGCCCCGGCCATAAAGACCTTCAACTGCTTTCCCCCGAAATGGCTATAGGCGCCGGGGGTGGGGGAGAGCCCTCGGATGAGTGACACGATTTTCCGGTAATCGTTTTCCCAATGGATCAGACCATCTTCATGGCAAAGGCGGGGGGCCGCTGTTGCGAGGCGGTCATCCTGCGGCTGCGGTTGCAGCGTGCCTGCCTGCAGTATGGCAAGGGCGATGAGGAGCAGATCGGCGCCCATCATTGCGAGACGGTCGTGAAGCATCCCGTAGGTTTCTATCGGTTCGATCGGCGTTTCCTCCTGGAGGAGTATTGCCCCGGAGTCCACTCCTTCATCCATTCGCATGATCGTCACCCCCGTCTTTTCTTCTCCCCGGATCAGCGCCCAGTTGATCGGCGCCGCTCCCCGGTACTTCGGGAGGAGGGACGGGTGGATGTTGATGCAGCCCCCTTTCTGTCCGTGAATGATCTCCCCGGGGAGGATCTGGCCGAAGGCTGCGACGATAACAATCTCCGGTGCGAGCTCACGGAAATGGGTAAGAAAAGAGGGGTGCCGCACGTTTTCCGGCTGGAGGACACTCAGGCCAAGATCTTCGGCCATGAGCTTTACAGGAGACGGCGCCGTTGCCCGTCCGCGCCCCTGGGGTCGATCCGGTTGCGTTACGACGCCGATGACGGGATAGCCGTGTTTGACCAGATTTGTCAGGGCCGGGATGGCGAAAGCGGGTGTCCCCATGAAGAGTATGCGCGGTTTGGGCATGTTTCAAACCTCCTACATGAAATTGACCGGATCCACATCCACCTGGATCTCCAGCCCGTCGCGTCCGGCTCCCTCCATGAGTTTCTGTGCGATCAGATGGAGAGGACGGCTCTCCTTTCCCCGGAGGAGGAGCTGCCAGCGGTGACGCCCTCGGATCCGAGAAAGAGGGGATTCGGCGGGGCCGATCACCTCCGTCTTCCCGCCGGTCATGATCCGGGCCATTTCCCGGGCCTGAGCGCCGATCTTGGCGACGGCCCTTTTCCCTTCATCTTTCTTTAGGCTGGAGAAATGGAGACCGATGAGGCGAGAGAAGGGGGGATAGGCGAGCTGTCGGCGCAGGGGGAGTTCATCCGAATAGAATCCGGCAAAGTCGTGCTCCTGAGCCCGACGGATGATGTAATGGCCTGGATTGAAGGTCTGGATGACGACCCGACCCGGCTGATCCCCCCGCCCCCCCCGTCCCGAAACCTGCGTCAGGATCTGGAAGGTCCGCTCGGCACCCCTGAAATCAGGGATGTTCAGGGAGGCATCGGCGGCAACGACACCGACCAGCGTGATTGCCGGAAAGTCGTGTCCCTTGGTGATCATCTGCGTGCCGATGAGGATATCGATCTCTCCGCGGTCGAGGCCGCTGAGAATCTTCTCCGAATCTCCCTGCCGTGTAGTCGTGTCGCTGTCCATCCGGGCGATTCGGGCCGTCGGAAAGAGTTTCCTTGCCTCTTCTTCGACCCGTTCCGTTCCGGCGCCCAGGCTCCGGATACGGCTTCCTTTACAGGAGGGACAGAGGGCGGCGGTCTTTGCGGTGAAATCGCAGTGGTGGCATTTCATGATCCCCTCGGAGGCATGATGCGTGAGGGAGATATCGCAATTCGGACAAGAAAAGACATGGCCGCAGTCCGGACAGAAAAGGTAGGTGTGGAATCCCCGGCGGTTGAGAAAAAGGAGGGTCTGCTGCCCGTCGGCCAGGGTCTTCCGGATCGCCTCTATGAGGGTGCGGGAGAGAAGGGGCGTTAGTCCCCGCTCGTCACGCTCTGTCCTGAGATCGACCACCTCGACTTGGGGGAGAGGGCGGTCGTCGATCCGGGCGGGGAGGGTCAGGTAGCGGTAACGGCCTTCGTCGGCGTGAAAATAGCTCTGGACGGCCGGCGTCGCTGACCCGAGGATGACCGTCGCCTGCAAGAACCTGCCCCTTACCAGGGCAAGGTCCCGGGCGTTGTAGCGGAGCCGGTCGTCCTGTTTGTAGGAAGAGTCATGCTCCTCATCGACGACGATCAACCGGAGGTTCCGTACCGGCGCGAAGAGGGCCGACCGGGCGCCGACGACCACCCGGACCTCCCCCCGCCTGATCCTTTTCCACTGATCGTACCGGGCGCCCTGGGAGATGCCGCTGTGGAGAACGGCAATCTCCCGCTCAGGAAATCGGTTCCCGATGCGGGAGAGGAGCTGCGCCGTGAGGGCGATCTCCGGGACAAGGTAGATCGCGCCGCCGTCGCTCCTAAGGACCTCGGCGATAGCCCGGAGATAGACCTCCGTCTTGCCGCTTCCCGTCACACCGTGGAGGAGACAGGGGGAGAAGCGGCTTGAGGTGAGACATTCCCGAATTTCATCCAGAACTACAGCCTGGGCTTCGTTCAGCGTGATCCCGTTTTCGTGGCTCCCGATGGTCGGCATGGGACCAGGTCCGCGGGAGATCTCTTTTTCATAGAGATGAAGGACGCCTTTTTTTCCCAGAGTCCGCAGGGAGGCGGCGTTGTAATTGAAAATTTCACGTAAATTGCCGACCGTCATCTCGCCGTGCTCCTTGAGAATACCGACCAGGGTGGAATGTCGGGCGGTGAGGTGTATCCCTGGCGGAATTTCTTCAGTCAGCCCGACCCATTTTTCTTTTTTGGGACGGACATGAGGCCGGTTCAGGCGCTCCTCGGTGACGACAAGGCCTGCTGTCTCAAGAAAACGGAGATCTTCGTAAACATCATTTTTCCCCAGCGTCCTTCGGAGACGGCTCAGGGGGATACCCTCCGGGAAGCGGGACACGAGCTCCAGGATCTCCTTCTGCCCCGAAGAGAGATGAGGATCTGCCTTTCCGGTGCTTTCGCCCAGGCAAAGCCACCGGTCGCTCTTGACGGAGATTCCTCCGGGGAGGATTTCCCCCAGGACCTTTCCCAGCGGGTGGAGGTAGTAACGGGAGATCCACTCGTAAAAAACGAGGTCCTCCGGGCCGAAGAGAGGTTCGGGATCGGGAAGGTCGAGGATCTCCTTGACAGTCTGATCACAGACCGTCAAGGTCAGGACCTCGAGGATGAAGCCGGTCACACGCCGTTTTCCAAACGGGACCAGGACTCTTTTCCCAACGACGACAGCAGGAACAGACGTTTCCGGAACGGCGTAAGTGAAGGTCTTTGGGGTAGGGATCGCGATGGCAACCCTGACAAACATCCGGCATGGTCCTCAAAAAAAATCCCTCTTCGTTCCTCCAGAGCGCGGGGGATCGAGGGGGGATTGAAAAGCGGCAATGTCGCCGTTCGGAACAGAGGGAGGATTGGCGGTTATTCCCCCTTGAGCTTCTCCATCTTTTCCTGCTTCATCTTGCAGTCGATACAGGATGTTGTCACGGGCCTTGCCATCAGTCTTTTTTCGGAGATCAGTCCTCCGCAGACATCGCAGATGCCGAAGACGCCGTCATCCATCCGCTTTAAGGCCTCCTGCATCTTGATGATCAGTTTTCGCTCACGGTCACGAATTCGGAGTTCGAAATTACGGTCCGATTCAAGGGATGCCCGGTCGTTGGGGTCGGGATAATTTTCCTTTGCGCTGCTCGTCATCTCCGAAACGGTTTTCTCCGCCTCATCCAGGAGTTCGTTTATCTTCAGCGTCATCATTTGTCTGAAAAACTCGAGCTTTTCAGGCTTCATTGTTGTTTTCGGCATGTTCACCATGTCCTATCCTTTAATACTCAATTTGGGGAACACCTCTTACATGATGAAGAATCATTTGTAAAGTAAAAAAGTGAAAACAAACTAAAATATTCATAGTTTCAAATGTTTCCATATACATGGAGGATCTTCTCCACGATATTTGTTGTGGAGATTCCCTCGGTCAGGGGAACGATAACGACCTTTCCGCCCCAGGACTGAACCAAATCCCCTCCCACGACCGCATCTTCTTTCCAGTCGCCCCCTTTGACAAGGCAATCCGGCTGTAGGTATTCGATGAGCCGAAGCGGCGTCGGTTCGTCGAAAACGGTCACGTAGTCGACTGCTGTCAGAGAAGCGACGATCTCGGCGCGTTCTTTCTGAGGAACCAGCGGCCGCTTTTCTCCCTTGATCGCCCGGACGGAACTATCGCTGTTCAACCCTAGGATGAGAAGATCCCCTGTCTTACGCGCTTCACGCAGATACTGGACATGGCCCGCATGGAGGATGTCGAAGCAGCCGTTGGTGAAAGCGATTTTCCTTCCTTCGGCCCGACTGCGCTCCACCTCTTTCTTCAATTCTTCCCAGGTCAGAATCTTATTCATCAGTTCAGTTTCCTCCCATTTCCAGGCTCATCATGATCAGAGACCGCTTTTGCCAGTGTGAGGACGGCCACCGAGTCCGCCCCGGCCGTAAGGAGAGTCCGGGCGCATTCGGTAAGGGTGCTTCCGGTGGTATAGACATCATCCACCAGGAGGATACTTTTACCGGCTGCCCGCTCCGGTTTCCGCACTGCAAAGGCCCCCCGGACATTGACCGACCTGTCTTCGCGTCCCAGTCTAACTTGCGACTCCGTGAATACCGTCCGCCTCAGTGTCAGGAAATCGATCGGGAGAAAGAACCGTGTTGCTATCTCTCTTGCCAGGATGACTGCCTGGTTGAAACCCCTCTCCCGTAAGCGTTTTAGATGCAGCGGGACAGGCATGATCACGGAAAAAACGTTCATATCCCATATGCCACCGGCAAAATCGGCCATGATGTTCCCCAGAACCTTGCCGATCCCGATCCTTCCCTGGTACTTGAAAAGGTGGATCGCCGTCAGAAGTGTCTCCTCATAAAGTCCGACCGCCCTGGCGACCGCATAGGGCCTCTGGGTCATGAGACATTCTCCGCAGAGGTGGTCTTCCCCTTCCGTGACTGTAAAGGGGATGCCGCACCGGGGGCAGAGGGGCGAACGGATGAAGCGGATACCTGCCGTGCAGTGCGGGCAGAAGGGGAGACGGCTGCGCTCTTTGAGGATCACGTCGCACGTCGTGCAACGGGGAGGAAAGATCAAGTCGGCGATCCCGGTCAGGATCTCTTTCAACGTTACATCCCCCTGGTCAGCGCCTTCAGAGAGATCGTCTCGTTGGGGACGAGCATCCGGGGCGCCTCCGACCACAGCCTTTCCAGGTCATAGAACGACCTTATCGTTTCGAGGAAGATGTGGATGATCACATCGTCGTAATCCATGAGGACCCATTGCCCCGCGGTTGCCCCCTCGACTCCCAAGGGAAGGATCTCCGCGGGTTTCAGTTTCTCCTGGATCGCGTCGGCGATGGCCCTGACCTGACGGTCCGAGGTCCCGCTGCAGATGATAAAATAGTCGGCAAAGGCGGAGATCTCCTTCACATTGAGGATGACCAGATCCTTCGCCTTTTTCTCCAATGAGGCGTTGATGCATAAAAGTGCCCGCTTCCGCGAATCGAGTTCCTTTTTTTTTGTCAATCCTCCTCCCTTTTTCTCTTCTTTGCGGTCAAAGACACATCCGGCGGCCCTTTGCCCGCGTCTTCCGTCCTGTTGCAAGAATAACCTTTTGTTTTCAATAACAGAATGCAGGAGTCATGTCAATGACCATCCGGCCTATATTGCCCGTTGTGAAAAGGGAACGCTTATGATAAACGATGCGCTCAAGCGAGCTTAGGTGAGATCCGCATGCGTGAAATACTGAAAAAAGTCCAGGTTCATGTGCCTTTCTACCGCCTCTGCGATGATCTTCTGCCGATGGTCATCCGGGAGGGGATCAATCCGGAGATCAGTTTCAATCATCGTGATCTGGAGCGTTTTCAGACCATCGATTTTAAGGAGACTGCGGACCGGCTTGCCGATACGGGACTTTCCGTCACTTTCCATGCCCCCTTTCTGGATCTGCGTCCGGGAGCGATTGATCCGCGAATCCGCGAGGTGACCGTGGACCGACTCCGCCGGGTCTTTGAACTGCTGCCGTTGTTTCGGCCGCGCTCCATCGTCTGCCACCCCTCGTTCGATGAAAAGTACTATGTTTCCGGGGAGAAGCAGTGGCTCGCCAACAGTCTCGAAACATGGAGCCGCCTGATCGAATACGTTCAGGGCACGGAGACAATCATCGCCATGGAGAACGTCTACGAGCAGGGACCCCAGCAGCTCCGGCCGCTTCTTGACGCGCTGGATTCGTCCCGGGTCCGATTCTGTTTTGACACCGGGCACGCCAACGCCTTCGGGAGTGCGCCGCACGGGGAATGGCTGGAAATGCTTGGCGACCGCTTGGGTGAGATCCATATCCACGATAACAACGGCACTGCCGATCAGCACCTGCCGGTCGGAGAAGGGAATTTCCCCTTCCGGGAGCTCCTGGCGCTGGTCCGACAGAAGAACATCAGGCCGATCCTCACCATCGAATCGCATTCGGATACAAGCCTCCGGCGGATGCTGGAAAACATCCGGACAATGAAGCTGCTCGATGATTTCTGACCGGATGGGATAAGAAAGAAACCATGCTCCGCTACGTCGCTAAAAGGCTGCTTTTCATGATTCCGCTCCTCTTCGGGATCACGATCATCTGTTTTACCGTGATGCATCTGGCGCCCGGTTCCCCCACCGATCTCCAGACCCAGATGAACCCCCGAGCCTCCCTCGAGATGAAGGAGCGGCTCCGGTCGATGTACGACCTGGACAAACCTCTCTATGAGCAGTACTTCAAATGGGTGGGAAAACTTGCCGTCCTGGATATGGGTGTCTCCTTTTCAACGGATCGGCGACCGGTGGCGGACAAGATCCTGGAGCGGCTGCCGATCACAATCCTTCTGAATGTCCTTTCCATGCTGCTGGTTCTTGTCGTCGCCATCCCCTTGGGGGTGATCTCTGCCGTTCGCCAGGACTCCCTCTTCGATCGGATCACCGGCGTCTTCGTGTTTATAGGCTTTGCCGTCCCGACCTTCTGGCTGGCCCTGCTGCTCATGATCCTCTTTGGCGTCCATCTGGGGTGGCTTCCCATCTCCGGTATCCGCTCCCTGAATTATGAATATCTGCCGCCGGGAATGGCCTTTTGGGACCTGATTAAACACCTTATCATGCCGGTTTTGCTTTCCGCCTTCGGCGGGCTCGCCGGTCTTTCCCGCTATATGCGGGCGAACATGCTGGAGGTGGTCCGCCAGGATTACATCATGACGGC
>PNOO01000003.1 GCA_013824905.1 Syntrophus sp. (in: bacteria)
TCTGATAGAGCTCTTCATTGAAGAGAGCTTGAGACCAGCCCTGGAGAGGGTCGTCGAAGTATACGGCGACGTCGTTGGGAAGGCGGAATGGTCGGAGGGCTATTGCCCCATCTGCGGCCGGGAACCAAAGATCGGCGAGATCCGGGATGATGAGGGGACTCGTTACCTCTTCTGCAACCAGTGCGGCTTTGAGTGGTGTTTTCGAAGGATCAAATGCCCCTTTTGCGGCAATGAGGAGCAGCAGACACTCGCCTATTTTACGATCGAAGAAGACGATCGGTACCGAGTCGACGTCTGTAATGAGTGCAAACGGTACATCAAAATCCTAGACTTCAGGGATACCAAGGAAAAGGCTGACATGGACGTGGAGGATATCGCCACACTCCATCTGGATATGCTGGCCAATGATGAAGGTTACGATTAACGACCTCGTAAGAAGTCTCAAAAGCCTGCAATCCGGCAAAGTTCAATAACGCCTATGGACAACCGGCATATAGCTGATATCATTCTTCTTCTTGAAAAGGAACTTGAAAACCGCGAACTCCCCATTGTCTCGCAGCTTGCCATCGAGCGATACGACCCTTTTGCAATCCTGATATCTACCCTCCTGAGTCTCCGGACCAAGGATGAGGTGACGGCGGTGGCCACCAAACGGCTCTTTGCTTTGGCCTCCACGCCGGAGGAGATGCTCCGGCTTTCCAGCGAGGAGATCCGGAAGGCGATCTACCCGGTAGGCTTCTACCGGACCAAGGCGGAGACGATCCTTCGTGTCTGCCGGGAACTGATCGACCGTTTTCACGCCCGTGTCCCCGATACGCTCGACGCGCTCCTTTCGCTCAAAGGGGTGGGCCGAAAGACGGCCAACCTGGTCCTTTCCCTCGGTTTCGGAGGGGCGGGTCTCTGCGTAGACACCCATGTGCATAGGATCTCCAACCGTCTCGGTTACGTCCGGACCAAGAACCCCGACGAGACGGAATTTGCCCTCCGGGAAAAACTCCCACCGGAATACTGGTCAAGAGTCAACACGCTTCTGGTCGCCTTCGGGAGAAATATCTGCCGTCCCATTTCGCCCCTCTGCAGCACTTGCCCGCTCACGGCATACTGCGACCGAGTCGAAGTGAAGAAGAGCCGTTAAGGGGTACGTCGCCGTTCCGTCGGTATGCGTATACAGGAAAGAGGGCACTCCTTCCGCATTGACACATTTGTATATGGTGATACAATCCATTTGTAAGGGAACACATCCACCCGGCATGTCCGGGGGACCAGGAGAAAGGAGAAGATAAAATGCCGATAAAAGTAGGGATCAACGGTTTCGGAAGAATTGGGAGGAACATCATCAGGGCCGCCGGAGGAGATTCGTCCATTGAGTGGATCGCAGTCAACGATGTCGCGGACGCCAAGACGCTTGCCCACCTTTTCAAATATGATTCCGTACATGGGATCTTCAAAGGTGATGTCCAGCCAAAAGATCATTCCATCATGATCAACGGCAAAGAGATGAAGGTGTTTGCCGAGAAGGACCCTGCCAAGTTGATGTGGAAGGAGATGGGGGTGGATATCGTCATCGAATCGACAGGTCTTTTCACTTCCAGGGAAAAAGCGCAGGTGCACATGACCTCCGGCGGCGCGAAAAAGGTGTTGATTTCCGCCCCCGCTAAAGACGAAGACATTACGATCGTCATGGGTGTCAATGACTATAAATACGATCCGCAACAGCACCACATCATCTCCAATGCCTCCTGTACAACAAACTGTCTGGCGCCCTTTACAAAGGTTCTTCACGAGAATTTCCGTGTCAAGAGAGGGCTGATGACGACCATCCATTCCTACACAAATGACCAGAGGATACTGGACCTTTCCCATCAGGACCTGCGCAGGGCCAGGGCGGCCGCGATGTCCATGATCCCGACCACGACCGGGGCCGCCAAAGCCGTCGGACTTGTGCTTCCGGAACTCAAGGGAAAGCTCAACGGATTCTCCATGAGGGTGCCGACTCCTGATGTATCGGTTGTGGATCTCGTTGCCGAAATAGAAAAAAGCGCGACCGTCGAAGAGATCAACGCCGCACTGAAAGAAGCGGCCGGGGGCAAAATGAAAGGGATTCTCGCTTATTCCGATGAACCGCTGGTCTCGATCGATTATCTGGGTAATCCGCATTCTTCCATCATCGACGGAAAATCCACCATGGTCATCGAGGGAAACCTGATCAAAGTCCTTTCCTGGTACGACAACGAGTGGGGGTTCTCCTGCCGGATGATCGATCTCATCAAGCTTGTAGCAAAAAATCTCTGAGAGAAGACAAACCGCAAGAACGGTTTGAGAACAAACCTCTGCCCTGCCCTCTCAAAGTGATGAGAAAACGGGAAAACCAAAAGGAGTGATGCATATGGCCAAAATTGAGGTTTTTGAAAAGAAGCGCCCGGTCCTCGGCATCAACAGCCTCGGGAGAATAGGCAAGCTGACCCTGTGGCATCATATCGAAAGAAAATATTTCCAGGAAATCGTCGTCAACGTCGGAAGAGGCGTGGGCACAGGGCTTTCTGCCATCGCTCAGCTGATAGAAAAGGATGCAACTTATGGAAATATCCACAGGTTCTTGTATGGCATCAAGGCGAAACGGATCATCCAGATTGTTGATGAAAAGAAGGGCAAGCTCCTCATCGACGGCATCCCCGTGACCATACTGCGTGAGGCACGAAATCCGGCTGACATCGGCTGGCGAAACAACGGGGTCGATGTGGTGGCGGAATGTACCGGCAAGTACCAGGACCCGACCGTTGCCCCGGATGAAAAGAACGGCTCCATTACGGGACATCTTGCCAGCGGCGCAAAAGTCGTTATCAATTCCTCGCCATTCAAAATAAAAAATAAAGGATTGCCGATGCCGGATGAAGCGATCACGTTGATTTACGGGATCAATCACACGGCCTTTGACTATAAGAGACATCAGGTCGTGTCTGCGGCTTCCTGCACCACAACGGGTTTGGCGCACATGATCAAACCTCTCCTGGAAAATGAAGCCACCAGCAAAATCCTCACTGCATCCATGTCAACGGTTCATGCGGTCACAAACTCGCAGAGCATTCTTGATAAAACACCGAAATCCGGCGAAAAGGATCTGCGCAAAAGCAGAAGTACGTTGAACAACATCATCCTCACCTCCACAAATGCCGCCGAGGCGCTCGGCCAGGTGATCCCGGAAGTAAAAGACATCGGTTTCATGGCGGATTCAATCAGGGTCCCTACGAATACGGAATCATTGATCGTTCTGAACGCCACCTTTCAACCCCACAGAAACAAAAACGGTAAAACTGCCCATCTGACCACAGAGATGCTCAACGATATCTTTCGGCGGGCATCGGAGAACGATCCTGAGCGCCTTGTCGTCTTTTCGGAAGAGCAGAATGTATCTGCCGATCTGATCGGATTGGATGCGGCGGTGGTGATTGAAGGACAATTCAACCACACCCGAACGGCATTCATCGATATCGATCTGTCTCATGTCCCTGACCTGCCGGAGGCATTTCTCAAAACACTGTCGCAGTCGACCATGCGGATACCCGTTATCCATGCCAAGATATTCGGCTGGTATGACAATGAATACGGCAGTTACACGAACAGGCTCGGCGACTTGACCACATACATCCATAGGAGCCTGTTTCACTGAAAGCTGAGGATTTGGGAAACAGTTAAAGGACTATTTTGAAAGATACGTCGGCGCCGATTGCATGCTTCCCTGCATAGACGGCCCCGCTCCAGCCGTCTATACTGATGAAATCCCCGCTGTGGATGGTTTTGTCGTCGACCCTGCTGTACCCTTCCGACTCATAGACATGAAGTTTATTGAAGCCCACGACCCCTACTTTATTGAGCTGAGGAATCGTGACCGCCGCATGGGATGTCCCGCCGCCTCTGGCGGTAAGAATACCTTCGACCTTCAGAATAATCCCGACGTCGTCCGGAACCGTATCGGGACGGATCAGAATGAGGGCTGTTTCCGGTTCCTTCTCCCTGAGATACTCGATCCCTTCTTCAGAATAGACCGCCCTGCCCGTTAATGCCCCACCGCTCACCCCGATCCCCATGCCGAGAAAAGACCGTTCAAGCTCACCATCACCGATAAAAGTTCCCATCATCCCCGTTTCCCTCTGAACCATATCGCGGGTCTGGAGTATATGGAGGCCCTTCTTTGTAGCATTCTCAAAGGTGAATTCGATTTCCTGATGGCTGAACCCTTTATCGTATACCAGCAATTCCGCTATCTTGACGAGTTCTTTGTATATTTCCGGAAATCTCGTTTCCAGAGAGATCATCGACTCCCTTTTTTCTGCCATCTTTTGTTTTTCCGAAATGGGAAAGGTCTCCACGAGACCGGAAACAATATCATCCCCCTGAACACAGAAGATGAAATCTCCGTATATGGAAACATCCTGCGATGAGCCCTTGGGGTCCCGTGTCAGGATGACACCCGAACCCGAATTTTCATGCAGGTTACCGAACACCATGGCCTGGACAATGACTGCCGTGCCCCATTCGTCGGAAAGATGCATCTGATGTCTGTAGATCCGTGCCTGTTCGGAATGCCATGAGGCGAAAACCTCCATGATGGCATGCTGAAGCTGCTGATAGGGATCATCTGTAATCGTAATGCCCCTCTTTTCCATGGCCTCTTTATAGGAAAGGGCCAATTGCCTCATCTGTTCCGGATTAAACTGGATCTTTTTCTTCACCATGTAACGGTTTTTACAAGAGGTCATTATTTCATCAAAAATATTCCTTTCCAGCCCCTGGAACATCCCCCATGTCTGAATGAATCGCCTGTATGAATCCCATGCCGCCCACTGGTGGTCGTTTTGCCTGGCAAACCCCTCCGCAATCGTTTCATTGATACCCACATTGAGAAAAGAGCACATCATGCCGGGAAGGGAAATCGTTGCACCGCTTCTCACGGAAAGGAGAAGGGGATTGTCGGGATTGCCGAAGGTTTTCCCGGTAATCCGCTCGAGCGCTTTGATTTCCCGGCAGATCCTCTGCCATAGGTCCTCAAAAATATATTCATATCCCATGACGCCTTCATAGCCCCGAAAGACTTCGGTGGTAATCACAAAGCCCGGCGGGACAGGCAGGTTGAACGATTTCAGTTCTTTTAGGAAGTAGGCCTTGTTGCCGATAAGGATCTGGTTGTCCGTATCCTTGTTTTTTTTGTAAAGGGTCGATACGGCCAATTCCGGGATATAGGCCATGACAAGATTGAGGATCTTCTTATTGTCCTTGAATTTTTCCAACTCGGCGCTCAGCGTCCTGATCACGGCATTAACGAAGTTATCCAGGACCTGCAGGCCAAAGGCCGAGGTGATGATGGAACGGATGAAGTTTTCCGAGTATTGATAGTAAGCCTTCTGGTCCTCCTTTGCGACTGGTTTTTTCCCCCAGCTTGGATCACAATCCATAATCCGGCCGATAATGACAGGCAGATTGGAGCGATGGGCGTCAATATAGTAATCGCGGGTGATATCCTGAATGCCCTTGGCGATGAACTGGAAGATGTCGATATACTGATCGATGGAAAACTGCCGTATCTGCAAGGCATTCGTAATATACTTCAGTTTTGCCACAAGTCCTTCCGTTGCCACACCTTCCAGGTCGAGGGCTTTGACGTAGAGCCATAGGTATTCATGTATTTTCATCAGGGTGCTTTTGGTAATGAACTTGAGGTTTAGGGATTCCACCAGTTTCTCAAAAAGCGTTGTCGCGTAGCCTTCCAGGCGAAGAGAGAGCCCCATGGCTTCGAATTTCTCCTCTCGATAGGTTCCGTACATGGAAGGGATACCGGCGGCAATATGCCGTTTATAATAGATATTTTCAAACGAATCCGTCTTTTTTGAGGAAAGGATCTTCTCTTTTAATACAGCGATCATGCCAAGCAGGATGATCAGGCTTCTGTAATCGTCCTTTTTTGCCAGTGAACGCTTGAGGGAACGCACTTTTCGAGGGTCGAGCAGTGAGGATGCCTCAAGGTCCTTCACGATATCGATGTGTTGATGGTAATATTTCTTGTAGATCAGTTGATAAAACCTGATCATCAGTTCGGCACGTTCCTTTTCCCTCTCAAGGACGCCATTGACTGCATTGATTTCTTTTGATATTTTCCCCTGGTCCCATTCAAGAAGCGTAGGAACGTCATTATGGATCTTTTGAAACAGACCGCCGAACAAGACATGCAGGTCGTCAAAATATTCGCCTGAAGCCTGAACCCCATTGTAAACCTCGGCAGGCAAGTGATCTTTCAGATATTTCTTTTCGCCGGAATTCCAGTAACGAAAGATGTCTTCGATAAAAGATACCAAGCGACTATTGCTTTCAACGTGAGACTGTTTTCTTAAAAAATAGATGAGCCTGTCATTTCTGGCGGAAAGCTCATCCACTGCAGTGGAAATAGCCCGCAACTCCCCTTCTGCACCGATCTCGCTGAAGAAAACCGGGAAAAGTCTGAGGAGCTGTTTGACCAGGCTGTATGCGGGCAGGATATCTGAATTTAACAACAGGGAAATATCCTTCTGAAGAAGGTCCGTATCCCGAACAAAAACCCCCTTAAGCTGAAGATTGATAATGAGGGCCGAGAGAAGTTTCTTTGTCCATCTTGGTTTGCGGGAAATAATCTCCAGCCAGGAACGGATGTTTTTAATGTGCGTCGGGTTTATCTGGATTTGCCATTCAGTGGTAGGTCCCTGAACATCGGGATACTGAAAACCGAAGGCGACAAGCTCCTCGATGAAGGTATCTACAAGAGGATGGTTATTGGACTCAAAAACTTCCTTTGCCAGTGTGGTGATGCAATCGAGGATTGAACTCCGGTATTGATTCTGTGCAGCCGTTTTTTTCAATAATCGGAATACCTTTTGTACGAGATCATTGACATTCCGGTCACTTTCTTCTTTTAATGCCCTTCCCAAACAGCGATTGATCTCGATCAGGCATGCGTTGCGTATATCTGACAGTCCGTCAACATTCATCATATTGAAAAGAAAATCGAGCTTCACAAGATAACGGCGACCTTTAAAAGCGCTGGATTTTTCAAGTGCATCCGCAATGACAAGGTATCCGTTTGCGATCTGTACATGGTCGGGCAAGTCCAGGTAGGGTGAAAGCGGGTCCGCAACGGTCGGCGCATGATGGTCAAGGGCCTCCACACGGGAAAGCAGCCCACTGATATGCTCATGGGAAAGAGGCATGATCAGCTCTCGATACGCATCTTTGTCTTCTTTGGTCTCGCCTTCCGTAGAGAACCATTGTGAAGGATCCGCTTGCGTCAGCCAGAAGCGGTATGTCGATTTGAAAATAGACGAGAGAAGCCCGCTGACCTCATGATGGTTTGTCTTGATCGGATTCTCCATCATAAGCCTTGCGGTCGCTTTCATATAACTAGATGATTTTTTTAATATGTTATCCTGAGTCAGCGATGGATTGGCGAGGAACCGGAAGACGGGTGAAAACAGGGGCGTATTTCTCTCAAGCAGATCGTTGCTTTTAGAAAGAATGGTATTGAGATATTCAAAACAGTAACGGACGGTACTATCCCTGACCTCTTCATCCTTGGCCGAAGAGAGGATGACAAGATAAATATCCGCCAACTTTTTGAGTGCAGACAACCCCTCTTCATGGGTGTTGAAATCATAGAAATCGCCAATGGAAAGACTTTTGAGCTGGGTAAGAACATAATCCCAGTTCACAAAGGGATGATGAAGCTCGATAAGCAGCTCTTCCGTCCGCTTTAATACCCCGTAGCGGTTCCTTGCAACATCCAGAAGAATCTGGTATTCGTTGGGGATCTGTACAACCGCCTTGGTTCTCTCCAGATTGATTTCCAAGGCGCTCAAGGGTTGTGTCTTTTCTTTCGTATCCATGCCTACAGATTAATGCGAATTTCGGAATATTGCAATTCATAACTTATTTATAACTTACTCATCTCGGTAAAAAAACATTGACGAACATGGGCGGGCTGGCTATGATCCGCGATAATAAAAGCGGCCACCCATGCAGAATGAAGGATCTCATTCTGTATATCGGCCGCAGGACATTTGGAGGCTGATATGGTTCGACCGGTCATCGCGGGAAACTGGAAGATGAATAAGACTGTGGCGGAAGCGGTGGACTTCGCTGTGCGTCTTCGGACGGCGTACAGCACCCCCCCGGATCGCAGAGTGATCATCGCCCCGCCGTTCACGGCGCTCCTGGCTGTGGCAGACGCGATTCGAGGTTCCTTCATCCTTCTGGCCGCCCAGAATCTACATGAGGCGGAAAAGGGGGCCTATACCGGTGAAATCTCAGGTGAGATGCTTCGCGAGGCAGGCTGCAGCTGCGTCATCATCGGCCATTCGGAGCGTCGCACCCTCTTCGCCGAAAGCGATGACCGCATCAACCGGAAGCTCCGGGCGGCCCTGACGGTCGGCCTCGCACCGATCTTCTGTGTCGGAGAGTCGCTCCGGCAGCGGGAGGATGGAGAGACGGAAGCGGTCATCGAGCTTCAGTTAAAAGAGGGATTGAATAATTTGACCGCCAGTGATATAGGAAAAATCTTGATCGCCTATGAGCCGGTGTGGGCGATCGGCACCGGCAAGACGGCGAGCCCGGGACAGGCCGAGGAGGTTCATCGCTTTATCCGGGAATGGATCGCCCGGCGGTACGGTCCGGAAAGTGGGGCGGAGCTGGCCATCCTCTATGGGGGCAGCGTCACACCTAAGAACATCGCCGAACTGATGGCGCAGCCGGATATCAACGGGGCTCTGGTAGGCGGAGCCAGCCTGGATGTCGATTCTTTCATCCAGCTTGTCGGTTATTGAATTAAATTCAAGGGGTATAAAAAGTGCAAATTCTCATCACCATATTACATGTGACCGTCTGCATCGTCCTGATTCTCGTCGTTCTGCTGCAGGCAGGAAAGGGCGCCAATATGGGCGCCGTTTTCGGAGGTTCCAGCCAGACCATCTTCGGAAGCAGCGGCCCAGGAACCTTTCTCGGAAAGATGACGACCGCGGTCGCTATCATCTTCATGCTGACTTCGTTCAGCCTATCCTATACGGCCTCCCGAAAAGGGAGTTCACTGATGGAGGGCGCCTCACGACCGGCGGCTCAGAAATCAGCTCCCCTACAGCAGCCGGTAGCGCCGCCTACCCCGGCAGCACCGGCTCCGCAGGCCCCGACGTCACCCCAGACGGCAAAATAGACCTCTATCCGGGAAAGCGGATGCCTGCTCTTTTGATATTGACAAAGTCCTATTTAACAGGTAAGTTCCCGGCAAAAGTTCGCCCGGCGGCGCCTATAGCGCTGGTGGGTACGATACGAGTGCCGAAGTGGTGGAATCTGGTAGACACGCTATCTTGAGGGGGTAGTGGGCTACGCCCATCCGGGTTCAAGTCCCGGCTTCGGCACCATTATACTGTAAGCGCGACGGGGAATCGGGCAGGCGCCCGGTATCCCGCTTTTTTATCTCTATCATCGGCAGAGATCGCGCCAGAGGCCAATCTGCAAACCAGAGGATGCAATAAAAAAGGAATTTTATGAACGAAGGCCTGCTTCTGATTGTCATCGTCTTAGGGTGGTATATCCTGAACCGCTTTGTCTTGCCCCGCTTCGGCATCCGTACTTGAATTTGCCCTGACGGGAAGGATTCCCGTCCCGGCAAAGATGTAAAATAATAAAGAACAGCAAATTGCGCGTAGTAAATCGCCGGCTGGAAACGATTAACGATTCATGAATTTTGACACAATCTTTCTTAGGCCCGTCACGCTTCCCCCCTTCACTTTGGCTCTCTCCTATTCACCAGCACGTTGAGCTGGCCGCTTTCCATCGCATAGATCCAACCATGGATACGGGGCAGATTGCCCTTGTGATGCATATGCTTGATAAAGGAAGTGAATGAAAAAGGCTTAACATTTTCAAAAAAATCAGTTAAGATCACGGCGATCCATAATGAAAATCCTGAATCGCGAATACATCAAGACATCGAGTGGCATCTATTTTCGGTGCATTCATGATCGATCAGCAGATACGGAATTTTATCTCACATATGCCCGGTTTTTCCACAACGGGGATAAAGGTCATGGAGGTCTGTAATCGCCCGGCGACCTCATCACATGATCTCAACAGGGTGATCTCCCTTGACCCGGTTCTCACCGGTAAAGTTTTGAAACTGGTCAATTCCGCTTATTATTCCCTGGGCAAGGAGGTAACGTCCCTGACCCACGCGCTCATCCTGCTGGGAATCAATACCGTAAAGAATCTTGCCCTGAGCACCGCTATTCTGGAGAGTATCGGCGGAAGGGATTCGTTTCGCTGCCTATCCATGGATGATTTCTGGGTTCACTCCCTCGGCGTAGGAGTCATTTCGAGATCGTTTGCGCGCCTGACAGGAATTCCCGCCATGGAGGAGGAGGGATATTTCGTCGCCGGCCTTCTCCATGACCTGGGGAAAATTCCCCTCAACTATTGTTATCCGGAAATGTACAACAGTGCCCTTGAAGCGGCAAATCTTGAACAAACAACTCTCTACGAGGCGGAAAAGACGTATCTGGGCCTTGATCATTGTACCGTGGGCGGATGGATTGCGGAAAAATGGAGGTTGCATCGGGATTTTTCGGATGTCTTTCATTTCCATCATGACCAGGAAAGCAGCGGTAGAGAAAAATGTCATTTCTTAGTCATCGCATCCCTGGCTAATCTCTATGCGAACTACTGGAAAATCGGCTCGGCGGGGGATACAACACCGAACCATCCTCTAATGGAACATCTTCAGAAAAGGTTGAACATTGAGTCGGCACAGATTGCAGCTAATCACGATAATGTATTGGAAGATATAGATAAAGCTCGAATTTTCCTGAAGGTGGCAACCGAGGGATGAGGGTATTATGGATATTACGTTCTGGGGTGTGAGGGGGGCCATCCCCTCGCCGGGAGCGCACACGGTCAAATACGGAGGGAACACCTCCTGCGTGGAACTGTATTTCCGCGATTCTCACCGACTCATCATTATCGACGCCGGTTCAGGAATCCGTAACCTCGGCAGCCACATGATCTCTCCGGATTACCGACAGAAGCCTATTGAGGCGGATCTGTTTTTCACCCACACGCACAGCGATCATATCATCGGATTTCCCTTTTTTGCCCCTCTTTATATCCCGGGGACGAAACTCCGGATATACGGACCTACGACCTATGACGAAAACTCCTTGGAAAAAATCATCGGCTCTCATATGTCCTATCATTTTTTCCCCGTCCGCCTGGCAGAGCTCGCAGCCGAGATGGTCTACAACGAATTAAAGGAGGGGTCCCATGAACTCGGCGATGGCATAACGGTGACCACCCGATACCTGAACCATCCCCTGCTGTGTTTCGGCTACCGATTTGAACATCGCGGGCGGGTCGTATGTACCGCTTTTGATACCGAACCGTTTCGTAATCTCTTCGCCCGCGGTCCTGATGGACCTTCCGACGATGATTCCATCACCCGTGAAGGCGAAAAAGTGGTTGCCCAAGAAAACAACCGCCTGGAAAAATTCTTCGAAGGGGCCGATCTCCTGATTTATGACGCCCAGTATCTTCAGAAGGAATACGAATCATTGCGATTAGGATGGGGCCATACCGCCATCGAATATGCCATAGAAACGGCACGACGGGCTCAAGTGAAGCGGCTGGCCCTCTTTCACCACGATCCCGAGCGCACCGATGACCAGCTTGACGCCTTGGCGTCGCTTTACTGTAAGTGCGATCAGGAAGGGAGGCTCGAAATCTTTTTCGCCCGCGAAGGGATGCGGATCGAGATATAAACCATTACATCTTTTTCCCCGCCGATACCGGTCAGGTTAAGAATTTCATTACAATGATCCCACGGCATTGTCCCAGAAATGAGCAGGATTATGGGGTGCCTTGAAAAGCACTCCTTGCCTCATTATTAAGGAGATCCCCCTTTTTTTGTATTTTGGAGAAAAATGGAACAGCACCATGCGCTTTGCCCCCGCCTGCCTTGATAAATGGATGTAAAAAATGCCTTGCGTAGGACAAGCCCCTATGTCCTCTCTGAAGCCACCCCCCTTGGGGTCATAGGGGGGGCCAGAATTTTCATATGCTTTTCTTCCCTGAGTTAGATGTTATAAACCACAACAAGCAGGCCATATTAAACTAACCTACATGTGGGGAATAGCGTGGGGAGTAGATAATGGAAACAAAAAAGTGGTTGCGAAATTACTTGTAACCACTTGATAAACTTGTGGTAGTCCCACGGGGGCTTGAACCCCGGTTTCCGGCGTGAGAGGCCAGCGTCCTAACCACTAGACGATGGGACCGTGGCGGAGCATTGTTCTTTAATGAATGCCCGTTGAAAAGTCAAGGCCAAAATCAACTGGCGGCCCTGATCTGTGCGACAGCCCTCTGAATCCTGCCGACCACCCTCTCCTTTCCGAGGGTGACCATCACCTCGTCGATGCCGGGACTTACGGTCTTTCCCGTCAGGGCAACACGGAGCGCCTGAGCGATCCACTTGAGCTTCGTCCCGCGCTCTTCGGCAAGCGCCCGGAGGAAGGTCTCCAAACCATCCTTCGTATACTCCTTAAGACCGGGGATCCCTTCCGCGACCGCCACCAGATGGCCTGCGTATTCCGGCGTCAAAAATTTCGCCGCCGCCTCGGAGTCGTAAGCCACCTCTTCCTGGAAGTAAAAAACTCCTCCCTCAGCCATCTCCTCCAGGGTTTTGGCCCGTGTATGGAGGTCCGATATCGCTTTCGTAACGAACTGGCGATCGGAGAGGTCGAATCCCCGCTTTTCCCAGAAGGGAAAAACCGCCTCTACCAGACGCTCTTCGGGATAGGCCATGATATAATGCTGGTTCAGCCAGAGAAGCTTATCCGGATTGAAGACGGCCGCCGATTTGCCTACCGCCTCCAAGGAAAACTCTCGGATGAGCTCCTCCATCGTGAAAATCTCCTGGTCGCCGTGGGACCAGCCGAGGCGCACCAGGTAATTGACCAGGGCCTCGGGCAGATATCCCATCTCCTGGTAGGCCATCACCGACGTAGCGCCGTGACGCTTGCTCAGTCTGGCTCTGTCGGACCCGAGGATCATCGGTACATGGCCGAACAGAGGAACCTCGTAACCCAGCGCTTCGTAAATCTGGATCTGCTTGGGCGTATTATTCACATGGTCATCCCCCCGGATGACGTGGGTGATCCCCATCTGGGCGTCGTCCACGACGACCGCGAAATTGTAGGTCGGGTAGCCATCGGCGCGTTCGATGATCAGATCGTCCAGTTCCTCGTTGTTGAAAGAGATATTTCCCTTGATCAGGTCGTGCACGACGGTTACGCCCGCCTCGGGACCGCGGAAGCGAACCACGGAGGCTGAAGATCTGGACAATCCTCTATCGCGGCAGGTCCCGTCGTATTTCGGCTTCCGACCTTCGGCAAGGGCCTTTTTTCGCTTTGCCTCCAGTTCTTCCGGGGTACAGGTGCAGTAATACGCGTTTCCCGTATCGATCAGCTTCTGGACCATCTCCCTGTGGATATTCACCCGCTCCGCCTGAAAATAGGGCCCTTCGTCCCAGTTCAGACCGAGCCATGCCATCGCATCCAGGATGGCCCGGGTCGATTCTTCCGTAGAGCGAACCTGATCGGTGTCCTCGATTCGAAGGATGAATGTCCCACCGTGACTCCGTGTATAAAGCCAGTTGAACAAAGCCGTACGAGCGCCGCCGATATGGAGAAATCCCGTCGGTGACGGGGCAAAACGCGTTCTCATTTTTTCACTTATCATTTTCAGCCACCTAATCGTATTTTCCGGACTCGCCGCTGGTGTTCTATCGAAAGATTCCCCTATCCCGCTGCTGCGAGTGAAGCGAAGTCATCTTTTCCCTGTAATGTATAGGACCTCGTCCGGCCTGTTGTCAAGAAGGAAAAGGAAATGCCGATCCCAGAGACGGAGATGAAAGGGTCTTCTTATCGGTCATCACCGGTAAATGCATTTTACTTAAAAAAGTTTGAGGCCCACTAATTCCATTTGTATTTACATCCTATTCAGTTTATAAGTCATTCTAGAACAATCTGTGAAAAGGAGACGGGATACACCGTCACTCGACTGTCGTTGCCTCAAACTCGATCGGAAATCGGACAGGCCATGGAAAACAGGACAGCCGATAAATTATTCTTGACAATCCAGCCGGTTTATAATTTACTTCAGCCCTTTACACGGCGACTTCTGGCAATGGGAAATCGTCGTTTTCGATGTTGGGAAAGGGCGATTTTTGAAAATCAGCGTAAGCAAGATCCCCGAAGGAGGGATGAATCTCCGGTTTGAAAAGGACTGGAAATGGTTCCAGGACTTTCTTTCGGAAGCGGATCCGTCCAATTTCGTCCTGGACCGGATCACAGCTGCCTGCACCGTCAGGAGGATGAAGGAGACGGTCTTTATCGAGGGATCCGCGGCCACGACCGTGGAGGCGCCCTGCAGCCGCTGTCTGACGATGGCCACCCTGCCGGTCAGCTCCTCGTTCAAATATACCTTTTCTCCACCTCCCGCCCAGTCGCAGGAGGAGTGGGAGCTGAGCGCCGAGGATCTTGATTTTGCGTATTACGAAGAGGATACCATAGATCTGGACACGTTGATCTTTGAACAGATCATTTTGCAGATCCCGGTCAAACCTCTGTGCACGGAGACCTGTAAGGGGCTGTGCCCCCATTGTGGTATCAATATGAATGTGGCCGGCTGTCGCTGCCAGACCAAATCTTTTGATGAACGGCTCGCCGCCTTGAAGCAGTTCAAGGTTCAATCTGAGAAACAATAGAGAAGGAAAGAGGAGTTACATACTATGGCAAATCCAATCAAACGGCATTCCAAATCCAGAAGAAACATGAGAAGGGCGCACGATTTTCTGAAACCGGTCCTGGCATCCGCCTGTCCGCAATGCCATGCGCCAAAGCTTCCCCACCATGCCTGTCCCACCTGCGGCACTTATAAGGGAAAGGAAGTCATCCCTATCGAAAAGGCCTCCTGAACCGCCAGGCGAGGAAACACCCATGGTTAAATACGGTGTCGTCTTTCCTGGACAGGGATCGCAATACCCCGGCATGGGTCAGGACCTTTACCGGAGAGATCTGCGTGTAAGGGAGCTTTTTGCAACAGCCGGGGATGTCTTCGGCCGGGATATGGTCTCTCTGTGTTTTGATGGGCCCCAGGAGGCCCTTGATCTGACAGTCAACACACAGACTGCCGTTCTCACCGTGGATATCGCTGCATGGCTGGCTTTTTCCGGACGGGTGACCACAACGCCGATAATAATGGCTGGTCACAGTCTCGGAGAATATGCCGCCCTTTATGCGACCGGCGCTGTCGACCTGCGTGACGTCCTTGCCCTTGTTCACCTGAGGGCAAAATACCATCAGGAAGCCGTTCCCGTAGGTGAAGGGGCGATGGCGGCCATCCTTGGCCTCCCGAGAGATGTCGTGGAGGAGCTGTGCCGCCAGATTAGCGGCCAAAAGCACACCGTGGTCCTCTCGATCGAAAACGCCCCCGGGCAGATCGTCGTCTCCGGACATACAGCAGCCATCGAGGAAATCATTGCCGCCGCCGAAGCTCAGGAAGGCGGCAGGGCAGTCAAACTCGCCATCAGCGTCCCTTGCCACTGCCCCCTCCTGCAAGGAGCGGCCGAACGGTTTACCGCGGAGTTAGGCCAGATCGACTTCCGGGATTGCACGATCCCCGTGATTCCCAACTACGCCCCGGACCTTCTCCATTCCCGGGAACATACACGAGAGCTGCTGGCCAGACAGATCACATCCCCGGTCCGTTGGAAGGAGACGATCGAAAGGATGGCCGCGATGGGCGTTGACACCATCGTGGAGCTAGGCCCGAAGAGGACGCTCTCCGGACTGATCAGGCGGATTGACCGGCGATTGCGCCTCCTCAATGTCGAGGATGGTGAATCACTGGAACAGACGGTGGCGGCATTGAACGACTGAGTGAAGAAAAACCGCTGCAGCATTCCCACCCCTGCCGGAGCAGGGGTCATTTTCATTAGGAGGAAGTTTTCATGACACTGGAAGAAAAGGTCATCAGTATTATAATGGAGCAACTGGATGTCACACGCGAGGAATGTGTTGTTGAGGCGTCATTCATCGACGATCTCGGGGCCGATTCTCTCGATCTTGTCGAACTGATCATGGAAATGGAGGAAACTTTCGACGTCCAGATCGCCGACAATGAACTTGAAAAGATCCGTACCGTCAAGGACGTGCTTGATTTTCTCAAAAGCAAGGGCGCCGTCTGGCGCGAATAGCGGCCGATGATCGACTGCGTATGCCGTTTCAGCATGATCGACCGGCATTCCGATTTGTCGCAAAAGGGGGAGCAGTTGAAAAGAAGGGTAGTTATCACGGGCATGGGCGCCGTCACACCGCTCGGCAACTCCGTCGCAGAGACCTGGGAGGGAATCTGTAGGGGAAAATCCGGCATCGGCAGACTCACGAAATTCGACTGCACAGCCTATGAAACGCGGATCGCCGGAGAATTGAAGGGTTTCGATCCGCTCCAGTACGTAAATAAAAAAGAATTGCGGCGCCTGGACGACTTCATCATCTATGCCTTGGCCGCCTCCGAGATGGCCCTGGCCGATGCCGGCCTTACCATCGGCGCAATCGAGGCGGAACGGACGGGGGTGATCATCGGCTCGGCCGTCGGGGGGCTCGCCACCATCGAAAAGGAAAAGGAAGCGATCTTCCTGGGCGGGCCCCGGAAGATGTCCGCCTTCACCGTTCCCGCGGTGCTGGCCAATCTTGCCGCCGGCCATGTGTCGATCCGTTTCGGAGCGAAAGGGCCGATCGGCTGCAGCGTCACGGCTTGCTCCTCGGGCGCCTGCGCCATCGGCGATGCCGCCCGCCTCATTTCCGAAGGTTACGCCGATTGCATGATCGCCGGCGGCGTGGAAGCGGCAGTGACTCCGATGTGCGTCGCAGGATTCAACGCCATGCGGGCGATCTCCACGCACCGCAACGACGAACCGGAAAAGGCGAGCCGCCCCTTCGACCGCGACCGCGACGGATTCGTCATCGGCGAGGGCTGCGGCCTGGTGATTCTCGAAGCCCTGCCCCACGCCCTCAGCAGGGGCGCCCGGATCTTCTGTGAGCTCACAGGTTACGGCAACACAAGCGACGCGTTTCACATGGCGGCCCCGCCGCCGGGTCATGAAGGCGCCGTCCGGTGCATGAAGGTCGCCCTGCGGGATGCGGGGATGGAGGAAACTGAAATCGACTACATCAACGCCCACGGGACATCCACCCCCTTGAACGACGCCTACGAGACGGAGGCCATCAAAGCGGTCTTCGGCGAACACGCCCGAAGGCTCGCCGTCAGTTCGACCAAATCGATGACCGGGCATCTCCTCGGGGCGGCCGGCGGTATCGAGACGATTTTCTGCGTGAAGGCGATCGACGCAGGGGTGCTCCCTCCGACAATCAACCTGGACCACCCCGATCCCGCTTGCGATCTGGACTACGTTCCCCACCAGGCGAGAAAAACGGCGATCCGCACCGCCATGTCCAACTCCTTTGGTTTCGGCGGGGTGAATGCCGTCCTGATCTTCCGAAAATTCGAGGAATAACGTATGGCCGTGGATAAGATCATCATCGGCTCGGATCATGCCGGTTACCGGCTCAAGGAGGCGCTCAAGCCCTTCCTCAAGGAGATGGGGTTCGCCGTTACCGACGTAGGGACAGACAGCGACCGGCCCGTAGACTACCCCGACTTCGGGACCCAGGTGGCCGAAGCGATTTCTACAGGTATTTTCCGGAGAGGTATACTGATCTGCGGCTCCGGCGTTGGGATGTCGATCACCGCCAACCGGTTCCCCGACGTAAGGGCCGCCCTTTGCCTCGACGAAGAAACGGCACGAATGAGCCGACTGCATAACGATACCAATATCCTGGTCCTTGCGGGGAGGAAAACCGATGCGGGGACAGCGCGCGCGATCACCCAGGTATGGCTGTCGACCCCGTTTGAAGGAGGGCGTCATCAGAAACGCCTCGATAAAATCAGGAAAGCGGAATTAGGATTGCGGAGCAAAATTGAATAAGCTTTAATGCCAGCAAAATCAGGCTCCCTCTATGTGAGGGCGCCGGGAATGTTAATCATCGGGAGAATACCAATTACATGTCTTATTTAATGCAGGCCGACCCGGAGGTCGCAGAGGCCATCCGGCAGGAAACCCGCAGACAGGCGGGAAAACTTGAGATGATCGCCTCGGAAAACTTTGTCAGTGAGGCCGTCCTGGAAGCCCAGGGGAGTGTGATGACGAACAAGTACGCCGAGGGCTATCCCGGTCGCCGGTACTACGGAGGGTGTGAGTTCGTCGATATCGTGGAGCGGCTGGCCATCGAACGGAGCAAGCAGCTCTTTGGGGCGGAGCATGCCAATGTCCAGGCGCATGCGGGCGTCCAGGCCAACATGGCCGTCTATTTTTCAGTCCTCGATCCGGGAGATACGATCCTGGGGATGAACCTCTCCCACGGGGGCCATCTTTCTCACGGGAGCCCGGCCAGTTTTTCCGGGCGGTTTTACCGAGGGGTTTTCTATGGGGTGGATCGGAAGACCGAAACCATCGACTTCAACGAGGTGGAGTCCCTGGCCAGGCAGCACCGGCCGAAGGTCATCGTCGTCGGCGCCAGCTCCTATCCCCGGACCATCGATTATCAGAAGTTCCGGGATATTGCCGACCGAATCGGGGCGTTGATCATGGCCGACATCGCCCATATAGGCGGTCTTGTCGCCGCCGGCCTGCATCCTTCTCCCGTCCCCGTATGCGAATTCGTCACGATGACCACCCACAAAACGTTGAGAGGTCCCCGTGGAGGGCTTATCCTCTGCAAGAAACCTTTCGCCCAGGTCCTCGATGCCAAGATCTTCCCGGGGATGCAGGGCGGCCCCCTCATGCATATCATCGCCGCCAAGGCGGTAGCGCTGAAAGAGGCCCTTACCGACGACTTCAAACGATATCAGACTCAGATCCTGAAAAACGCCCGGACTCTCGCGGATGCCCTGCTGGCGGAAGGTTTTCGACTCGTTTCCGGTGGTACGGACAACCACCTGATGCTCGTCGATCTGACCCATCTCGGCATCTCGGGTAAGGAGGCGCAGGAGACCCTGGACCGGACGGGCATCACGATCAATAAGAATCCGATTCCCTATGACACGAAGAGTCCCCAAGTGACCAGCGGCATCCGCATCGGAACACCCGCCCTGACCACGCGGGGCATGAAAGAGGCGGAGATGAAGCAGATAGGTAAAATCATAGCGGAAGTGCTCCGGAATATCCACAACGAAAAACGCCTGGCCGAGGTCAGGGAAGAGGTCGGATCCCTCTGCGAACGATTCCCGCTCTATGCGGAACGGTTGAGGGAAAACCGGTAGCGATCCCCGGGGTGGAAGCGAACTTCACACATGGAAGAACCTGAATTAGGAGAGCAGTCAGACGCCAGGTCGGAATCCGACCGGCCCGAGTGGGATGATTATTTTCTCGATATTGTCGGGCTCGTGGCCAAACGCGCCACCTGTTTGAGGCGCTGTGTCGGCGCCGCCTTGGTCCGTGACCGGAGGATCCTCTCAACAGGTTACAACGGCGCCCCTTCGGGGCTCCGTCATTGCCTGGAGATCGGCTGTCTCCGGGAGCAGAACCACATCCCTTCCGGTGAACGCCATGAGCTCTGTCGCGGGCTTCACGCCGAGCAGAACGCCATCATCCAGGCGGCGCTGCACGGGGTCAGCGTCAACGGGGCGACCCTCTACTGCACAAATCATCCTTGCATCATCTGCGCCAAGATGATCATCAATGCCGGAATCGTCCGGATCGTCGTCGGGGGGGATTACCGCGACCGTCTCGCCGAAGAGATGCTGGCGGAGGCAAACATCGAGGTGAACAGACGATGAAATGTCCTTTTTGCGCACATAATGAGAACAAGGTCATCGACTCCCGGATCAGCAAGGACGGTGACGCTATTCGGCGGCGGCGGGAGTGTCTGGGCTGCGGCAAGCGCTTCACCACCTACGAATTCGTCGAAGAGGTCCTGCCGATGGTCGTCAAGAAAGATGGCCGCCGGGAGCCTTTCGACAGGACGAAGATCCGCGCCGGGATCAAGAAGGCCTGCCAGAAACGCCCTATCAGCACCGACGTGATCGAAACAGTGGTGGATAATGTCGAGCGGTCCTGTCAGGAGTTCCAGGACAAGGAGATCCCCTCCTCGGCGATCGGCGAAAAGATCATGCGGGAACTCCAGGCCCTCGACGGCGTTGCCTATGTCCGATTCGCGTCGGTTTACCGTGAGTTTCGGGATGTAAGCGACTTTGTAGAGGAATTGAAGGACTTCCTCCATACCAAGAAGACCGTGAAGAGGAAAAAGAAGGAGGGATAGGGGATGTTCACGGGAATTGTAGCCGCCATGGGCTCCATCCGGCGCCTGACGCTCCGGGGCGAAGACGCCCTGCTGGAGGTTGACGCCTCCCTGGAGATGGACGACGTCCGGATCGGCGACAGCATCTCCGTCAGCGGCGCCTGCCTCACCGTCACCGCCCTAAAAGAAGCGGGATTCACGGTGGATGTGTCGGCGGAGACCCTCTCCCGTACGACTCTCAAGACCATAAAGGCAGGCGATCCGGTGAATCTTGAAAAGGCCCTTCGCGTCGGGGATCGACTCGGAGGCCACATCGTCCTGGGCCATGTGGATGGTGTAAGCAGGATTCTTGGAAAAACCGTCCGTTCCCAATCGGTCATCTTCTGCTTCGAGATCGATCCGGAACTTAGCCGTTATGTGGTCGCCAAGGGATCGATTACAGTGGACGGAATCAGCCTGACCGTGAACCGCTGTGAAAAGGACCGCTTTTATGTTAATATCATTCCCCACACGGCGGCAGGATCGACACTGGGAGTAAAAAAGGCGTCGGATACCGTCAACATCGAAACGGATATCCTGGCCAGGTATCTGGAGAAACTGATCATTGCCAGTCCGAAAGGCAACGGTGAAACCGGAAATCCTGCAGGCGGAGTGGACATGGCCCTTCTCGCCAGACACGGATTTCTGAAATAGAAAATGGAGAATATATGAGTGTCAGCACCATCAAAGAAGCCCTCGTCGATATCCAAAGCGGCAGGATGGTCATCCTCGTCGACGACGAAGACCGGGAAAACGAGGGGGACCTCTGCATGGCGGCCCAGTTCGTCACCCCGGAAGCGATCAACTTTATGGCCAGATACGGCCGGGGGCTCATCTGCCTCACTCTGACCGAGGAGGACGCGGACAAGCTCCGCCTGACCCAGATGGTCCGGGACAACCGCTCCCGCTTCGGCACCGCCTTTACCGTTTCTATCGAGGCCAAGCAGGGGGTCACCACGGGGATCTCGGCGGCAGATCGAGCAACAACGGTCCTTGCCGCTGTGGCCGATGGCGCAAAGCCCGACGACCTGGTCAGTCCCGGCCACATCTTCCCCATCCGCGCCAAAAAGGGGGGAGTCTTGGTGAGAACCGGCCAGACGGAAGGTTCGGTCGATCTGGCCCGCCTTGCCGGGCTGAAGCCCGCCGGCGTCATCTGCGAAATCATGAAGGACGACGGGACGATGGCCCGCATGCCCGATCTGGAGACATTCGCCCGCGAGCACGATCTGAAGATCGTCACGATCAAGGATCTTATCGATTTCCGGATGCAACACGAATCCCTGATCCGCCGGGCGGCGACGGCCATGATTCCCACCCGGTACGGAGGCGATTTCAAGCTGATTGTCTACGAAAACGACGTGGATGAAATGAAGCACCTGGCCCTCATCAAGGGGGAAATCAAGCCTACGGATGAGGTCCTGGTCCGTGTCCATTCTGAATGTCTGACCGGCGATGTCTTCGGCTCCGAACGCTGCGATTGCGGCGATCAGCTCCACCAGGCCATGAAGATGGTGGCGGAGGCCGGCAAAGGGGTGATCGTCTATATGCATCAGGAGGGCCGCGGGATCGGTCTGGTCAACAAGATCAAGGCTTACGAGCTCCAGGAGCAGGGGCATGACACGGTAGAAGCCAACATAGCCCTCGGTTTCAAGGAGGATCTGAGGGATTACGGCCTCGGCGCCCAGATCCTGGCCGATATCGGGGTCCGGAAGATGCGGCTCCTGACGAATAATCCCAAAAAGATCGTTGGATTGGAGGGGTATGGACTCACCATCTCCCAGCGCATCCCGATCGAGATCAAGCCGAACGAATGCAATATCCAGTACCTCCAGACGAAGAAAAAAAAGATGGGGCACATTTTGAAGGTCTAAGAACACGCGGGAAGCCCGTGGACCTTTTTGCTGCGCAATACGACTTTTGTTAGGAGAACGAGCCATGCCAAAAATCATCGAAGGAAAGATCGTCGCCAAAGGAATGAGGTTCGGCATCGTGGCCAGCCGTTTCAACGACTTCATCAGCGGCAGGCTGATCGATGGCGCCGTGGATGCCCTGATACGGGCCGGAGCGGAGGAGAAGGAGATCCAGATTGTCAAAGTCCCGGGCGCTTTTGAACTGCCGCTCGCAGCGAAGAAAATGGCAAAAAGCGGACGCTACGACGCCGTCATCTGCCTGGGCGCCGTCATCCGCGGCGCCACGCCCCATTTCGAGTATGTCAGCGCCGAGGTTTCCAAGGGGATAGCCGGTGTGGGGCTGGAGACCGAAGTGCCGGTGATCTTCGGCGTCTTGACGACCGACACCATCGAACAGGCCATCGAACGGGCGGGAGCCAAAGCGGGGAACAAGGGATGGGACGCCGCCTTGTCCGCCATTGAGATGGTTGATCTTTTCAAAAAACTGTAATATAAGCCTTACGTCATAGGGATTCCCTTGTCAGCGGATTCATATCTGAGGAATACATGCACCAGAGGCGGAAGGCGAGAGAAGTGACCCTGCAGGTTCTTTATGAGTTGGACGCTCAAAGGATCAGTGTTCAGGAGGCCATTGAGCGTTTTTGGGCGAATTTCGACGCGCCGGAAGAGACCAGGAATTTTTCTTCTTTTCTGATCGAAGGCGCCTGGAGCAACAGGGAACAGATTGACAAACTGATCAGCGACAATTCCGAAAACTGGACCATGGCCAGGATGTCCCGTGTAGACAAGAGTATTCTGCGGATGGCTGTATACGAACTTCTGTTCTGCCATGACATCCCCCCAAAAGTCACCCTGAACGAGGCAATCGACCTCGGGAAGGTTTACGGTTCCGAAAATTCGGGCGCGTTTATCAACGGCATTCTGGACGCCCTGTACGGAAAGCTGCGCAAAAAAGATGAAGATCAGGATATCGACAGCGTCACCGGATGCCCTGGCCCGTGAGACCTTGCTTCTCGGATTTTTTTCCGACGAAAGACCCCCCAAGGGCTATTGCGGTTTAGTGGACTGGCGTCTCAACGGAATGATCTCCGCTGAGATCGCCGTGGGCAGGATCTCCGGAAGCTTTCTGGAAAAGATCGCCTACGCTTTTCCTCGTCGGATATGCATCTCCCGCCTCCTCCTGTTCGGTATGGGGGTTCTTTCCGAACTGACCTACGACAGGCTTTATAATTCCGGTTTCGAGATGGCCAAAACCATAACCGGAATCGGTGCGACCGACCTGGCTCTCCCTATGCCGGCCGCCGGCAGGGGTTCTCTGCAACTTGCCGGAATGACCGAAGCATTGATCACTGGACTTTTCGACGGCCGTGCGCATCCACAGGAAAGGCTTCCGAAACTGAATCTGGAAATCCCCGCAAAGGTCGATCATACATGTGACATCCGTCTAGGGCTGGAACGGTTCTTAAAGCATGCAGGGGTGGCCGAAATCGAGATTTTTGAGTCCGAAGAGCAGCCATCGGATGAAACGGAGGAGTTTTTATTAAATGGAAAGAAAGTACAATCCAGCGGAGATTGAAGAGAAGTGGCAGAAACACTGGGAAGAGAAGCGGATCTTCAACGTCATCGAAGACCCGGACAAGAAGAAATATTACCTTCTCGAAATGTTCCCTTACCCCTCCGGACGTATCCACATCGGCCATGTAAGGAACTATACGATCGGCGATGTCGTCGCCCGTTACAAGCGGATGAAGGGATTTAATGTCCTCCATCCAATGGGCTGGGACGCTTTCGGTATGCCGGCGGAGAACGCCGCCATCGAACGGGACATCCACCCTTCCGTCTGGACTCATGAGAACATCGACAACATGCGACGGCAGCTCAAGAGAATGGGCTTCAGCTACGACTGGGAAAGGGAGATTGCGACCTGCGACCCCGAATACTACCGCTGGGAGCAGCTTTTTTTCCTATGGATGTACGAAAGGGGACTCGCCTATAAAAAAAGCTCCACGGTGAACTGGTGCCCCAAGTGCGAGACCGTCCTTGCCAACGAACAGGTGGAGGCAGGCCTCTGCTGGCGGTGCGGTTCGGAGGTCGGCGAGCAGTACCTCAGCCAGTGGTTCTTCCGGATCACCGCCTACGTCGATGAACTTTTGGACAACTGCGACCGTCTCCCCGGCTGGCCCGAG
>PNOO01000004.1 GCA_013824905.1 Syntrophus sp. (in: bacteria)
CGATCAAGCTTGCCCGGAAATACGCCTCCGAGAAGAGGGAGGGCAAATACGAACTGATCACGATGCAGGACTCCTTCCACGGCCGGACCCTGGCGACCGTAACGGCGACGGGTCAGGATCGGTTTCACGAAGGCTTTGCGCCGCTGCCGGAGGGATTCCGATATGTTCCCTACAATGATCTGGCAGCCATCGAGGCGGCTGTGACCGACCGGACCTGCGGAGTGATGGTCGAGCCGATTCAGGGGGAGGGGGGTGTCGTCATTCCCGCTCAGGGGTATTTACCTGGCATCAGAAAAATCTGCAATGAACGGGGGCTCCTCATGATTGTCGACGAGGTCCAGACGGGAATCGGCCGGACGGGAACCCTGTTCGCCTGCGAACAGGAAGAGGTGGTTCCGGATATGATCACTCTTGCGAAGGCCTTGGGGAATGGTTTCCCCATCGGGGCGCTCCTGGCTGCAAAAGAGGTTGCCGCGGCCTTTGTCCCGGGGAGCCACGGTTCGACCTTTGGGGGGAATCCCCTTGCGACGGCGGCGGGGATCGCCGTTTTGGAAACTATTTTTAACGAAGAGATTCTCAATAACTGCAGCCGGGTTGGGGAATACTTCCTCAGCCGGCTTACCGAACTGAAACAGAAGAACAACCGGATCCGGGAAGTCCGGGGAAGGGGACTGATTATCGCCGTCGAGTTGACCGTCCCCGGGGCGGATTTCGTCCTTGAATGCATGAAGAAAGGACTCCTGATCAACTGCACAGGCGGCAGCGTCCTGCGTTTTGTCCCTCCTCTGATCCTCACGAAAACCGATGTGGACAAGGCTGTGGGCATCCTCTCCGAGGTCCTGGAGGAGCGATGAAGAAAGACCTGCTGAGTGAATACGATCTGGAGCTTGAAGATTATGAGTGCATCTTCGAGAAGGCCCGCCGCCTGAAGCGGTTGCTTCGGGAGGGGAGGGAACATGCGACTCTCAAAGGCAAAACCCTGGGAATGATCTTCGACAAATCCTCGACCCGGACACGGATTTCCTTCGAGGTAGGGATGTACCAGATGGGCGGCATCGCCCTGTTCCTCAGCAATAGGGACACCCAGCTCGGACGCGGGGAGATCATCGCGGATTCGGCGCGGATCATGTCCAGGTACCTCGACGGGATCATGATCCGGACCTTTTCCCAGGCTGCCGTGGAAGAGTTTGCCCGTTACGCGACCATTCCGGTCATCAACGGCCTCACCGATCTCCTCCACCCCTGCCAGATCCTGAGCGATCTGTTCACGATCATCGAAAAGCGGGGCGGATATTCTGGGTTGAAGATCGCCTACATTGGAGATGGGAACAATATGGCCAACTCCTGGATCAACGCCGCGGCGAAACTGCCGTTTCACCTTGACCTGGCTTGTCCCGAAGGGTATGATCCCGATCCGGCGATTCTGAAGCGGGGAATGGCCGAGGCGCCGGCGGGCGTCGGTCTCCATCGGGATCCAAAAATCGCTGTCGGAGACGCCGATATCGTTTACACCGACGTCTGGGTCAGCATGGGTCAGGAGGGAGAGCGAAAGGAAAGGATGAAACGGTTTCAGGGCTATCAGGTCAATCAGGCCCTGCTCGAACGGGCGAAGAAGGACGCCCTCGTCATGCATTGCCTCCCCGCCCATAGGGGGGAAGAGATCACGGCGGAGGTGATTGACGGTCCGCGGTCCGTCGTTATCGACGAGGCGGAGAACCGTCTCCATGTCCAGAAAGCCATTATGGAGATATTGCTGTAAGGAGGAAAAGAGAGTGAACGAAGTAAAAAAAGTGGTCCTTGCCTATTCTGGAGGTCTGGATACGTCCGTGATCGTGAGGTGGCTCATCGAGACCTACCGCTGCGAGGTCATCTGCTTTGCCGCCGACATCGGCCAGAAGGAGGAACTGTCGGGACTTCGGGAAAAGGCCATCAATACGGGGGCGGCGAAGGTCTACATCGATGATCTTCAGGAAGAGTTTGCGAGGGATTTCGTCTTCCCCGCCCTCCGCGCGAATGCGATCTATGAGGGGACTTATCTTCTGGGGACGGCGCTGGCCAGACCTCTGATTGCCAAAAGGCAGCTGGAGATCGCAAAACTGGAAGGGGCCGATGCGGTTTGCCACGGAGCCACGGGAAAAGGGAACGATCAGGTGCGGTTCGAGCTGACCTATATCGCCCTCGATCCCGCCATCCGCATCATCTCCGCCTGGAAAGACGAACACTGGACGTTTGATTCGCGCGCTTCGATGATCGATTATGCGGAGAAGCATCGGATCCCGATCCCTCTGACAAGAGAGAAGCCTTACAGCAGCGACCGGAACCTTCTCCACATCTCTCACGAGGGCGGCATTCTCGAAGACCCTTGGGCGGAGCCGAAGGAGGACATGTTTGTCCTCACCGTATCCCCGGAGTCGGCGCCGGACAAGGCGACCTATGTGGAAATCGGCTTCGAGAAAGGGGTCCCCGCGACCGTCGATGGCATGGCCATGACACCGGCGAGTCTCCTCGATCATATGAACCGGATCGCCGGTGAAAACGGGATCGGCCGGGTGGACATGGTCGAGAATCGCTTCGTGGGAATGAAGTCGCGCGGAGTCTATGAGACGCCGGGCGGCACGGTCCTCTGGGCGGCGCATCGCGCCGTCGAGTCGATCACGATGGACCGGGAGGTCATGATCATGCGGGATTCCTTGATCCCCAAATACGCACAGCTCATCTACAACGGTTTCTGGTATGCCCCGGAGATGAAGGTCCTCCAGCGGTTCATCGACGACACGCAGGAGCGGGTGACGGGCACGGCCCGCCTCAAGCTCTACAAAGGAAATTGCATCGTCGTGGGGAGAAAGTCGCCTTTTTCACTTTACAGCGAAGATTTCGCGACGTTTGAGAAAGACAGGGTCTATGACCAGAAGGATGCGACGGGTTTCATCCGTCTTAATGCCCTGCGCCTGCGGATTCAGGCGCTGCTGAACGCCGGATGGAAATAGGGAAGGACAATGAAGACAAAGGAGAAACCCTGGGGGGGTAGATTCAGCGAGCCTACGGACCGTCAAGTGGAGGCATTCACCTCGTCGCTTCATTTCGACCGGCGACTCTTCCGCTATGACATCGAGGGAAGCGTCGCCCATGCCCGGATGCTTGGCAGGCAGGGGATCATTACAAAAGAGGAGGCTCGGGCAATCGTCGCGGGCCTTCGCAAGGTCCTTGTCGATATCGAGGCGGAAAATTTTATTTTCCGACCTGATGATGAGGACATCCACATGGCGATCGAAAAGGCCCTGACTGACCGGATCGGTGATGTGGGAGGCAAACTCCACACGGGACGGAGCCGGAACGATCAGGTCGCCCTCGATATCCGTCTCTATCTGCGGGAGGAGATCAACCGTGTCCTGGGGCTCCTTGCGGAACTGAAAACGGGTTTCCTCAAGCTGGCGAAAAAGGAATGCGGCGTGATTTTGCCTGGATACACCCATCTGCAGAAGGCGCAGCCGGTCCTTCTTTCCCATTACTTCCTGGCCTTTTGGGAGATGCTCGCCCGCGACGAGGCACGCTTCCGGGACTGTCTGAAAAGGGTGAACGTCATGCCTCTGGGCGCCGCCGCCCTCGCAGGAACGGGACTTCCCATCGACCGGAGTTACGTCGCCCGTCTACTCGCTTTTCCCGCGGTGACCCAGAACAGCCTGGACGCCGTTTCCGACCGGGATTTCGCAGCGGAGTTCGTCTTCGCCGCCTCGCTCACCATGATGCACATGAGCCGTTTCTGCGAAGACCTCATCCTCTGGTCCACGGACGAGTTCGGCTACGTCGAGATCGCCGACGCATTCACGACGGGGAGCAGCATCATGCCCCAGAAGAAGAACCCGGACGTGGCGGAGCTGATTCGGGGGAAGACGGGCCGAGTCTATGGTCACCTCGTTTCGCTGCTGACGATCCTGAAAGGTCTGCCCATGACCTACAACAGGGATCTACAGGAGGATAAGGAGCCCCTCTTCGACACGGTCGATACGCTCCAGGCTTCTCTCGGGGTCCTTGCCGCGATGATCGGTCGACTGACCTTTCATCGCAAGCGGATGGAGAAAGGGGCGGAAGGAGGATTCTCCACGGCAACCGACGTCGCCGAATATTTAGTCCTTAAAGGGGTTCCCTTCCGGGAGGCCCACGGGATCGTCGGGAAACTGGTCGCTTTCTGTCTGCAGAGCAAAAAGGCGCTGACCGATCTGACCCTGAAGGAATTCCGGCGCTTTTACCCTGGATTTGAAAAGGATCTCTTCGCCTGCCTGACGGTCCGTCAATCGGTCAATGCCAGAAAGATGATCGGCGGCACGGCGGAAGAAGTTGTGAGAAAACGGATCACGGAGATTGAGGCTCGATGAGACACGATCGTCTTTTTTACGGGTTATTGACGGGACTTTTCGTTCTGTTCTTGTTTTCCGCCGGATGCGGAAAAAAGGGCGATCCTATCCCGCCGCGGATCATACGGCCGGCACCGATTGTAGATCTTTCCGTCGTCTCCGCCGAGGAAGGGATTCTCCTCACGTGGACCCTGCCGGGGCCGCTCCAACCGATCGGCTCATTCAAGCTTCTCCGGAGCGAGACGGTCAAGGGAAGTGAGGCGTGTCCGGGGTGTCCACAGGAGTATCGGCCGTTAAGAACGGTGACCGTTGCCGACGACCGTCTGCACCGTGCGGAGGAAAGGAAGTTCTCTTATGTCGATGGGGACGTTAGTGTCGGCCATTACTATTCCTACCGACTTGTGGTATGCAATCCTGCGGGAGTCTGCGGTGCGGAATCGAACCCGGCCGGCCTCATCCACACAGCGGCTGAGGGCTCCGTAAAGGATTTGCGAAAATAAGGAAAAATGAACGATGAATGACTTCAATTATCTCAGTGACCATCTCTCCTGTGAAGAGGTCCCGGTCGAGACGATTGCCCGTGAGGCAGGGACCCCTTTTTATCTGTATAGCCACCGGACTCTCCGGCGCCATTTCCGGATTTTTGACTCCGCCTTTGCGGAAGTTCCTCACATTGTCTGTTTTGCCGTCAAGGCCAATTCCAACACGGCGATCCTCCGGATCTTCGTTCGGGAGGGGGGAGGTGTGGACCTCGTTTCCGGCGGGGAACTCTACCGTGCCCTAAAGGCGGGTGTGGATCCAGGAAAAATCGTCTATTCCGGAGTCGGTAAGAGGGAGGACGAAATAGATTTTGCACTTCGGACCGGCATCCTCATGTTCAATGTGGAATCCGATCAGGAACTGGAAAAGATCAACACGCGGGCCCAAATCCTGGGTGTCCGGGCGGGTATCGGACTCAGGGTGAACCCGGATGTCGATCCGCAAACCCACCCCCATATCTCGACGGGTCTTAGGGAGAACAAATTCGGCATCAATATTGAGGCTTCACTCACAGCCTACAGGCGGGCCGCCGGCCTGAAGCATCTCGATATCAAGGGGGTGAGCTGTCATATCGGTTCGCAAGTGACGAAGCTCTCCCCCTTCATCGACGCCCTTGCCAGGTTGAAGGAGCTGATCCTGCAGCTTAGGAAAGAGGGGATAGCGATCCGTTATCTCGATCTCGGCGGCGGTCTGGGGATTACCTATGATCGGGAGACGCCTCCTCATCCTTCGGAATATGCCCGCGCAATCATCGACGCGGCACGGGAGATAGACTGCACCTTTATCTTCGAACCGGGTCGGGTGATCGTCGGGAATGCGGGGATTCTGGTCACCCGGGTCCTCTACACCAAGGAGAACGAGGGAAAAAGATTTATCATCGTAGACGCAGGGATGAACGATCTGGTCCGCCCGAGTCTTTACGGTTCCTTCCATCACATCCAGCCTGTCATCCGGCGGAAGAGGGAGGAGATCGTCGCAGACGTGGTCGGTCCGATCTGCGAATCCGGCGATTTTCTGGCCAAGGGCCGAAAGCTTCCCGCCTTCGAGCAGGGGGAACTCCTGGCCGTGATGAGCGCCGGCGCCTATGGTTTCAGCATGTCGTCCAACTACAATTCGCGTCCCCGGGCGCCGGAGATCCTTGTCCGGGATGATCGCTGGTATGTCATTCGGAAACGGGAGACATGGGAAGATCTGGACCGCGGTGAGGAAATTCCCGAATGGATGGATATTTGAGGCAATTGCAAAACTCAACAAAAGGTGTCACCCCCGCGGAAGCGGGGGTCCAGAAGTTATGGAAAAGACTGGATTCCCGCTTCTGCGGGAATGACAATCTCGGACTTTTGCAATCGGCTCATTTAATGAAAATTTAAGGAGGAGTTATGTTTGGAGGCGCAATCGTTGCGATTGTTACGCCATTTAAGGATGGAAAAGTGGATGAGGAGGCTCTGCGGAAGCTGATCGAGGAACAGATCGCCGCCGGGACGGACGGCATCGCCCCCTGCGGCACAACGGGTGAATCGACCACCCTCTCCCATGCGGAGCATGACCGTGTGATTGAAATCACGGTCGAGGCGGTGCGAAAGAGAGTTCCTGTCATTGCCGGGACCGGTTCAAACAGTACGGCGGAAGCGCTCCGGTTGACGCGTCATGCCTGGGAGGCGGGGGCCGACGGCGCATTGCTGGTTTGCCCCTATTACAACCGTCCGACGCAGGAGGGGCTTTACCATCACTACCGGACGATTGCGGAAGAGGTCCCCATTTCCATCATCATTTACAATATCCCCGGAAGGACAGGGGTAAACCTCCTGCCGGAGACACTGGCGAGGCTGGCGAAGATCAAAAACATCGTCGGAGTCAAGGAAGCGTCCGGTTCCCTGAAGCAGATGAGCGACGCGATCCAGCTCTGCGGGCCGGACTTCGACGTCCTTTCCGGGGACGACATCTTTACCCTGGCGCTCCTTGCCATTGGAGGGAAAGGGGTGATCTCCGTCATCTCCAATGTGGCGCCGGCCGACATGGCAGGGATGGTCGACGCCTTTGCGGCAGGGGATCTGGAAAAGGCACGCGCTCTTCACTACCGGATGAGTCCCCTGATTGACGCTCTCTTTATCGAGACGAATCCCATACCCGTGAAAGCGGCTCTGGCGATGATGGGGAAGATCGATCCGGAATTGCGTCTCCCCCTTTGCCGGATGGCGGAAAAGAATGAAGCAATATTGAAAAAAGCAATGCAGCAATACGGATTGATCCGTTGAATAGGAGAAAACGATGATCAGGGCGATTGTGACAGGCGCCGGCGGCCGGATGGGAGGGAGGATCGTCACTCTGATTGCCGATACGGACGGGATCGAACTGGCGGGCGCCGTGGAACGGAAGGGACATCCCCTGATCGGCAAGGATGTCGGCGAGGGGCTGGGGCTCGGCCGGACCGGGATCCTGATCGGAGATGATCTGGCCGGTTGTATCGAGAGGGGGGACGTAGTCATCGATTTCACCTCCCACGAAGTATCCGCCGCTCACCTGGAAATTGCGGCGGCAAAGGGCAGGGCCATCGTGATCGGAAGCACCGGCTTTACTCCGGAAGAGTTGAAACGGGCCGAGGAATTGGCGGGAAAGGTCCGGTGCGTCCTGGCCCCCAACATGAGCATCGGCGTCAATTGCCTTTTCAAAGTCCTGGCCGATGTCGCCGGAATCCTCGGCGAGGATTATGATGTGGAGATCGTCGAGGCCCACCATCATATGAAAAAAGACGCCCCGAGCGGTACCGCGCTCAGGATGGCCAAGGTCATAGCGGAGAGCCTCGGCAGGGATCTCGACAAGGTCGGTGTATACAGCCGGAAGGGGATGATCGGCGAACGGACGAAACAGGAGATCGGCATCCAGACCCTCCGGGCAGGGGACATCGTCGGAGAACATACGGTGATCTTCGGCGGGATGGGGGAGAGACTGGAATTCATCCACCGGGCCCACAGCCGGGACAATTTTGCCAGCGGGGCGATCCGGGCGGCTCTCTGGGTGGTCGGCCGTGTGAACGGTATCTACGACATGCAGGATGTCCTCGGTCTGAGTCAGGCGTAGCGAGGGTGGGATGGGGTGTCCAAGTCCGGAGGGCGGCGCAGTCAATGGTGTTATCGCCTTCATCGGTATCGGCGCCAATATGGAAAGGCCTGCGGAGATGTGCCGGACGGCTGTCGGGGAACTGGCGGAGGTTCCAGGAGTCAGGCTTCTCCGAACGTCTTCACTCTATCGGACGGAGCCGGTAGGAACACAGGAACAGGACTGGTTCATCAATGCCGTTGCGGAGATCCGGACGGGCCTTGCACCCGGGATGCTCTTGAAGACATTGAAGGAAATCGAATGGCGGTTGGGCCGGACCGGAGGGTTGAAGTGGGGGCCCCGGGTCATCGATCTGGACATCCTCCTTTACGGTCAGGAGGTCATTCGGGAGGGGGAGCTGATCATTCCTCACCCGGAACTGCACCGGCGACGCTTTGTTCTCGTTCCGCTCTGCGAACTCGCATCCTATGCGATCCATCCCGCATTCGGCGTCTCCGTAAGTGGACTGCTGGACCGCCTGACGGACCCGGCTCGTGTGGATCTTTACGATCCTGCGGGCGGTAAGGCATAAAATTTTCATTACAGGCATGGATCAGGTTGAAAGATGGTTTTTAAGTTGATATTCGGCATCATCATTGCCTATTTACTTTACAAGTTGATAAAGGCATGGAACACCGTCAAGGGGTCCTCCAGAGCGAATCTGCCCACCGGCGGTGAAGACCTGGTGGAGGATCCCTTCTGTCACACCTATGTTCCCGTGAGTAATGCCTTCCGGACCGTAATCGACGGGAAGACCGTCTATTTCTGTAGTCAAAAATGTCTCGAAACGTATAAAAAAAAGGTGTAGGATTCAAAGGGTATGATTGTCATAGAGAACAGAGGATTTGAGGAGATCCTGCGCCATGATCGATTTCATTAAACAGTCGTTTGACCGGCTGCCGATCGCGCCGGAGATGAGGGAAGTTTTCAATCTCCCCAATACCATTTCACTGCTCCGGATCGGGGTCATCCCCATCTTCTTCTGTCTGCTTCTTTCCCCGGGGCCGCTCATGAGCCTCGTCATCGCCATGCTTTTCATAGCCGCTGCACTGACGGATCTTTTGGACGGATATGTTGCCCGAAGGTATCAGATCGTCACGACGATGGGCAAATTTCTCGATCCGATAGCCGACAAACTGATCGTCAACACGGCAATGATTCTGCTGATCCCGATCGGACGCATTCCCACCTGGATCGTGGCCATCATCATCATCCGCGACTTTATCGTGGATGGAATACGCAACATCGCCTCCTCTGAAGGACTGGTCATCGACGCGAGCCCGCTGGGGAAGCGGAAAACCCTTTGTCAGATCTTCGCCGTTTCCGCCCTGATGATCCATTATCCCTTTTTTGGTGCCGACGCCCATGCCGTCGGCATGATTATCCTCTACATCGCCTTGATTTTGACGGTCCAGTCCGGGATCGATTACTTCATCAAGTTCTACCGGACAAGCATTAAAAAAGGTAGTAATATCAAATAGACCGACGGATTACGGGAAGGGGCAAGTTTTTTATTGACAAACGAAATTTATTTGTTATAGTCACGCGCCATCACACTGCGAGCGGGCGTAACTCAGTGGTAGAGTGCCACCTTGCCAAGGTGGACGTCGACGGTTCAAATCCGTTCGCCCGCTCCATTTCATTATCAAAACGGCGGCATAGCCAAGTGGCTAAGGCAGCGGTCTGCAAAACCGTTATTCCCCGGTTCAAGTCCGGGTGCCGCCTCCAGCCATGAAAGGGGTTAGAGCTGCCGATCTTGCCCCTTTTCTTTTAGGGTTTTTCTTGCCAAACTCGATCCGCCGCTATTCCGAATTGACATTCGTTTTGCATATGTTATTCTGCCGCACAAATTAAAAAAGCAGCTTCATTCCCATACACTGAGCTTTTCTTGAACAGCAGAGGCTTTAATCTAGGCAGGGAGGCAGATGTGAAGATTAACGTAAGAAAGGGAAAACTGACGGAAGTGACGACGGAAGCGGCTGTCGTTACCCATTTCGAAGGAGAAGCCGGCCTGGGAGGCGCCGCGGCAAAATTAAACGAGAAGTGCGGCGGCTTTATAAGTGAAATCATCTCTCAAGGAGACTTTACGGGCCGTCTCCATCAGATCTCCGTCATCTATTCCCACGGGTGTCTGCCGGCGAAGCGGCTGGTAGTCGTGGGTCTGGGGAAGAGGGTGGATTTTTCTCCTGAGAGGCTGAGGGGAGCCTTTTCCAAGGCCGCGCAGCAGATCAGGTCGCTGAACGTCAGCGAATTGGCCACCTCTCTCGATTTTGGAAGCATCGACCTGGCGCTTGATCGGGCAACCGAGGCGGTTGTGGAAGGCGTCCTTCTCGGCCTTTATCAGTATACGCCCTTCAAGACCATTGACCGGGAGAGCATCCGGGAGATGTCCGAGTTCACCATCCTCGATGGGGAAGAGAGCGCCGTAAAGGCCATCCGGAATGCGGCAAAAACAGCGGAGATCGTTTCGGAGGCAGTCTTGTTCGCACGAGACATCGTCTCGGCGCCGGCCAATGAGATGACGCCCACCGATCTGGCCAATGAGGCCAAGGCGAGCGCCAAAGGGAGAAACATCCAGTGTCGCGTTTTCGATACCGAGGAGATCAAGGAACTCGGGATGAACGCCCTGCTCGGTGTGTCATTGGGTAGTGAACAGCCGCCCCGATTTATTGTTCTGGAATATCGGGGTGGGAAGAAGTCGTCTCCTTTCATTGCCTTGGTCGGCAAGGGGATCACCTTCGACAGCGGCGGCATCTCCATCAAACCCTCGGAAAAGATGGACCAGATGAAAACGGACATGGCGGGAGGGGCGGCCGTCATTGCCGCCGTCCGGGCGGCCGCGGAACTCGGCCTTCCGATGAACCTGGTGGGCCTCGTTCCGGCCACCGAGAATCTCCCCGGCGGAAAGGCTTACAAGCCCGGAGATATCCTCAAATCTCTTTCCGGGCAGACGATCGAGATCGTTACGACGGATGCCGAAGGACGCCTCATTCTGGCCGACGCTCTGACCTATGCCGGCCGTTATAAACCCGCTGCGATCATCGATCTGGCGACCCTCACCGGGGCCTGCATCGTCGCCCTGGGCGATCACGTGATCGGTATGATGGGGACGGACGACGAACTGAAACAGGAAATCCGCGAGGCTGCCGCTGTCACGGGTGAAAAGGTGTGGGAACTGCCGCTGTGGGAAGAGTATGATGAATTGATCAAAGGTGATGCCGCGGATTTCAAGAATTCAGGAGGGAGAGCGGGCGGGGCCATCACGGCCGGCGCGTTCTTGAGCAAGTTTACCGGCGGTTACCCTTGGGTCCATCTCGACATCGCGGGTCCCGCTTGGCTGACGAAGGAAAAGCCCTATATCCCCAAGGGCGCCTCGGGTGTGGGGGTCCGTCTCCTGGTCCGGTTTCTCCGGAACCGGTATCGGGAGGGGAAAAGGAGATGAGGAAAAAACGGCGGCCGCCCCAATGAGCGCGACTCTGGAAGTCAGGGGTCTCCGGACCCATTTTGAGACGGAACGGGGCATTGTCCGGGCCGTGGATGGGGTCGACATCAGTGTCGAGACCGGGATGACCCTTGGTGTCGTCGGAGAGTCCGGCTGTGGGAAGACCGTTCTGGCCCTTTCGCTCCTCAGGCTCGTCCCGTTCCCGCCGGGGCGGATCGTCGGAGGAAGCGTTCTTCTGGCCGGCAGGGAGCTGCTCTCTCTTTCTGAAGAAGAGATGCGGCGGGTCCGGGGGCGGGAGATCTCCATGATCTTCCAGGAGCCGATGACTTCGTTGAATCCGGTCTTCCGGATCGGGGAGCAGATAGCCGAAGTCATCCGTCTCCATCAAGGGGTTGCCCGTCGCGAAGCCCTTGCCCGCAGCGTGGAAATGCTTAGGAAGGTCGGCATCCCTTCACCCGAGAAGAGGGTGAGGGATTATCCGCACCAGTTGAGCGGCGGCATGCGCCAGCGGGTGATGATTGCCATCGCCCTGGCCTGCCGACCGCGTCTCATGCTGGCCGATGAGCCGACCACCGCCCTCGATGTGACCATCCAGGCACAGATGCTCGACGTCATCGGACGTCTCCAGTCAGAAACGGGGTGCTCCGTTATCCTGATCACCCATGATCTCGGGGTGATCGCCGAGGCGGCCCGGGATGTAGCTGTGATGTACGCCGGCCGGATCGTCGAGCGCAGTCCCACACGCGAACTCTTTGCCAGCCCTTTGCATCCTTACACTGTGGGTTTGATGGGCTCCATCCCCCGTCTGGACGGGCCGGCGGGCAGGAACGCCCTGCTGCGGGTCATCCCCGGCACGGTTCCTCCTCTCTATGCTCTCCCGGCCGGATGTCCTTTCCAGGATCGCTGTCCGGATGTCTTCTCGATCTGCCGTGAAAAGGAACCCGTTCTGAAGGAAAATTCAATAGGTCATTCGGTAAGCTGCTTGAAATACGGAGAGTGTACATGAACGACCCGCTGCTCGAGATACGTGGATTGAAGAAGCATTTCATTCAACGCGGGAGATTCCTCACGGGGGGAGGAGGCGTGGTCCGGGCGGTGGATGGTGTCAATCTGCAAATCATGCGCGGCGAAACCCTGGGCCTGGTGGGTGAATCCGGTTGCGGCAAGACAACTCTCGGTCGCCTGATCATGCGCCTTGAAGAGCCAACGGACGGATCGATCCGTTTTGCGGGCGAGGATGTCCTGACGCGGGGGGGAAAGGCTCTGAAAGGGTACCGACGCATGGTCCAGATGATCTTTCAGGATCCCTACTCCTCTCTGAATCCCAGGAAGACGGCAGGCGGCATCATCGGGGAACCTTTACTGATTCATCATCCGGAGCGGCAGCGGGAGCTGAAGCAAAAGACGATCGAACTGATGGCCGTCGTCGGTTTGGATGAGGAGCAATTGACACGTTATCCGCATGAATTCAGCGGCGGGCAAAGACAGAGGATCGGAATCGCCAGGGCGCTGATCTTGAATCCTCAGCTCATTATCGCGGATGAGCCGGTTTCGGCCCTCGATGTCTCCATTCAGGCCCAGATCCTCAATCTGATGAAACGCCTGCAACAGGATTTCGCCCTGACCTATCTGTTCATCACCCATGATCTGGGAGTGGTTCATCACATGAGCGATCGGATCGCTGTCATGTATCTAGGGAAGATCGTTGAACTAGGCGCCGGCGAAGTGATCTGCAGGCGCCCGGCGCATCCCTACACAAGTGCCCTCATTTCCGCCGTACCGGTCCCTGACCCCTTGAGACGGACTGAACGGATGATCCTTCGCGGAGAGATGCCTTCACCCGCGGCCCCGCCATCGGGATGCTCTTTCCACCCCCGGTGCCCCTTTCGTATCGCGATCTGCGATCGTCAGGCGCCTCTTTTGGAGCAGCGGAACTCCGGTCATTGGGTATCCTGTCACAGGTCGGACCTATGAAACACAAAAAGGCATCCATCACGACCCCTCCCCAATGATCTGAAAAATAATTTATAAAAAAGGCTTGCTTTTTCAAAATGGTGGTGTTAGGGACGACCATCCGCCTTGATTACATGATGGAAATTGGATTGTCGGATCGGATGAAATGATTTAAACGGCGGGATAGGGAAAAGTTGGGCATTCATTTATTGCAAGATAAACAAGCCACCATCGGTTCAGGAGAGGATCCTGAAAAGGGGTGGTTTTTTTGTGGTTGCAGGGTACAGGGCCTGCGGGAACAAATCTAGGAAAGGGGGGTGCAACGCTTTGGCAGAAGGTAAGGTAAAGTGGTTTAACGAGAAAAAAGGGTTTGGCTTCATCGAGAATGATGAAGGAGGGGATGTGTTTGTCCACTTCAGCGCCATTCAAGGCGAAGGCTTTAAGACGCTGTATGAAGGTCAGAGAATTCGCTTTGACATCGAGCAAGGCAAAAAGGGACCGGCTGCAGTAAACGTACAGCCATTGTAAGAGACATATCGTGAACTGCAATGCCCCGGACGCCAATAACGACGGGGCATTTTTTTATCGTTTTTCCTATCAACATAATTCACGGGGCTGGGAGGGATTAAAGCCGTGCCGACGGATGAAGAAGTGCTCCGCAGCTTTCGAAAAAGCTACAACCTCCTCGTTATCCTGGGGCCTACCGCCACGGGCAAAACGGGGCTTGCCGTCGGTCTGGCCAGAAGGTTGGGCGGCGGCGAGATCATCTCCGCCGATTCCCGCCAGGTATACAGAGGAATGGATCTAGGGACAGGCAAAGACCTCAACGAATACAACCTGGGCGGGGTCAATGTGTCCTACCACCTGATCGACATCTTCGATCCTACGGAAGAATGCAATGTCTTTACATACCAGAAGCTCTTTTACCGCTGTTTTCAGGAGATCGTAGGGCGGGGCAATGTCCCCCTAATGGTGGGGGGATCGGGTCTCTATCTGGATGCAGTGATCCGGGGATACCGCCTCCCGGCAGTCCCCGAGAATCAGGCGCTGCGTATGGAGCTGAGAGGGGAGAGGATGGCGTCGCTTCGTCTGCGTTTCCTTTCACTTTGCCCTGAGGTGCACAATACGACCGATCTTCGGGAACGCAAAAGGCTCATCAGAGCGATTGAGATAGCCGAATTCACACGCCATCATTCCGATGACGACGGACCCTTGATCCTCATTTCTCCACTGGTCGTGGGGATTCGCTGTGAGAGGGAAACGCTGCGCCGCAAGATCACCGACCGTTTGGAGGCGCGCCTGGCGGCCGGAATGATCGAGGAGGTGCAAGCTCTCCAGGGAAAGGGGCTTGGCTGGGAGAGGATCGATTCCCTCGGTCTCGAATACCGTTACATCGGTCTGTATCTCCGGAGGAAAATGACCCGTGAAGAGATGGTCACGATTCTAAACACTCGCATCCACCAGTTTGCCAAACGACAGGAAACCTGGTTCAGACGTATGGAAAAAAGCGGTGTTCGGATTCACTGGATCGAAAACGCCGATATGGACAAGGCGATATCCCTGATCGCCCGCTTGACGGCATGAACGCGCAAAGACGAGAAAAATATCTCCGAACCTATGGGATTTTTCCACAGCGACCCCTTGTTGCGGCATCGGTAGAAGGGATCGAACAGGCTGTCGTGATTCCTGCTCTTGCCGAAAGGGATTCCCTCTTCCGAACTCTGGCCTGCATCGCAAGGAATCCATCGAGCGACCTCCAACGGACCCTGGTGATCTGCGTCGTGAATAATCACCGGCCGCCTCTTGCTGCAGCTGTGGAAATCACTGACAATCAAAAGACTCTTCACATACTGCAGTCCCTCGTTTTCAGACGTCCCGCTCATCCAGAACGCCCAGACGGGATAAGGGAAGATCTCCAATCTATCGCCGGCAGTGATCTGCGGTTGGCCTTTATCGATGCCTCCTCACCCGGCTTGGAGATTCCGGACCGGGATGGCGGTGTGGGGACGGCGAGGAAGATCGGGATGGATGCGGCCCTGCGGATTGTCGACGCAGGGGCGGCGGGAGGCGGGGTGATCTGTTGTCTCGATGCCGACACGCTGGTGGAGGAGAATTACCTTTCCGCCTGCCGGATGTATTTTACCGGGACGGGGGACCCCGCTGCCGTAACGGCCTATGCCCATCAGAAACCAGACGATCCGAATCTGCTGGCGGCGATCTGCTGCTATGAGATCTTTCTCAGGTCCTACGTGATCGGACTTTCCTATGCCGTTTCGCCCTATGCCTTTCACTCCATCGGTTCGACGATGGCCTGTTCGGCGGACGGATATGCGGATGTCCGAGGGATGAACCGGCGACGGGCGGCGGAGGATTTTCATTTTCTCAACAAGCTTGCGAAGATCGGAAAGATCGGCACCATTGCCGAAACGACCGTTTTCCCCTCATCGCGGCCTTCAGGAAGGGTGCCCTTCGGCACTGGAAGGCGTATGCTCCGCTTCCTGGCCGGCGGGACGGACGAATACCGCCTGTACGACCCACGGATCTTCATGATCCTCAAGGAGTGGCTCGCCGCGATGGAGGGCGACCCCGACAGAGACCCGGAAGTAATCCTTAGCGGGGCGCGCCGCATTCATGCGCTTCTCGAAGAGTATCTCCGGCTGAGTCGATTTGCAGCGGACTGGACAGTCATCAGGAAAAACTGCCGTGATGCCGGACACCTCCGGCGACAATTCCATGTCTGGTTCGACGGATTGAAGACCTTAAAACTGGTTCATCATCTGAGCCGTTCTACCTTTCCGTCAATTCCCATGTTCGACGGCCTGAAGAAACTTATCGCTCTTTGGGATCGGCCGCTTGCACAACTCATCCCTCCCGGAGGCATTCCGAAACTCAACGATCAGCTCCACATTCTGGAGGCTTTACGGTTCGACTTTCCCCATTCGTGAATAAATTCCTCATTCCTCCTTGACGTCGTCATTTATTATGCATATATTCCAGGCCTTCGTTTCCCAAGACATCCGGGCCTTCATGGCCGGCAGGTATGGATCGCTTGATAAGCAAGGATTTGAATTATCGAATAACCGGGGAGGACGTATTGTGACAAAAAAAATCAGAAAGAATATTCTCGTCAAGACAGCGCTTCTCTTGATGTTTATCAGTGTAGTCGGATGCGGATCCAAGGAAGAGAAGACGTCAAAGGCGGCTCAACCCGTAATGGCGCCGGCGCTTGTATTGGATGCAGCGCCGGAGGCGACGGCGGCAAAACCGCCTGTCGCGACCACCGCTTCAACTGCCGTGGAATCCAAAAAGGGTATTGACTCTTCAGGGATTGCCGTCGAAGTCGACGGAGTAAAGCTGACCAAGGAGCAGCTCGAAGCGGATCTGCAAAAAAAATTGGCGACGCTCAAGGGGCAGATTCCTGCAGAAGGCCTCGAACAGGCCAAAGTCGAGATCAGGCGAAATTTAGTCGATGAATTCGTTGTCCGGACGCTTCTTGGCAAGGAAGTCGGTACAAAAAAGGTGACGGCCACCGAGAAGGAGGTCGCAGATATTCTGGAGTCTATGAAGAGCCAGCTTCCTGCCGGGATGACGATGGACGATCTGCTCAAGAAAAACAAGATTGATGCGGCAAAGATGCGCGATGAAATCGGTATGAATATCCGGATTAACAAGCTGGTCATGCAGGAGCTGGGCGGGAAGGTCAAAATAGCGGACAAAGAAATCAGCGACTTCTACAATAAGAACCTCGATAAATTCAAGAAGCCGGAATCCATTCATGCCCGGCATCTTCTGGTGTCCAAAGTATCGGGGGACACCGACAAGATCAAGGCGGAGAAAAGGACCAAGGCCGAAGAGCTAAGGAAACAGCTTGTCTCCGGCGCCGATTTTGCCGATCTGGCAAAGAAAAATTCCGACTGCCCAAGCAAGGAACAAGGGGGAGACCTGGGAACCTTCACCCGCGGCCAGATGGTCAAACCGTTTGAAGACGCCGCATTTTCTCAGGAAAAAAATGCGATCGGCCCTGTAGTGGAAACGGATTTCGGTTTTCACATTATTGAGGTTCTCGAACACCAAAGCCCGCAGGTTGTGAAACTGGATGGCGAAACGAAGAAGCAGATCCAGGCGTTCCTCGAACGTCAGAAACAACAGGATGCCTTTGACGGACTGGTCAAGAGACTAAAAGCAGGTGCGAACATCGTTGTCTACGGAAAATGAGCGATGGAGGCGGAATGAGGAGCTGCAACCCAGGCCGGATCGGTGAACGCCTCTGGTATCTTGGGAGAGAAGAATCGGGGATCTATCTGCTGAAGGGAGATGCATGCTCCCTGATCATCAGCGGCGGGATGAGCTACCTGGCCCCGGTCGTGCGGAACCAGCTGGACGCCTTCGGCATCGATGAGAGGAAGATTCAAAAACTGCTGATCCTCCATTCCCACTTCGATCATGTGGGGCTGGTCCCCTTTTTCCGGAGGCGCTGTCCGGATCTTCAGGTTTATGCCTCGGCCAGGGCATGGCAAATTTTACAGATGCCGAAGGGGATTGAGACGATCAACAACTTCGGCCGCCTCGTCGCGGCAAGAAGGGGGATGACCGCTTGGCTGGAAGGGTATGATCTTGAATGGCGGAACGATGTCGTCGGAAAGGCAGTCTCAGAGGGGGCAACGATTGACCTCGGCGGTTTGACCGTGCAGATCCTGGAAACCCCCGGTCACTCTTCCTGCTCGATATCGGCTTATGTTACGGAACTTCAGGCCCTCTTTCCCTCGGATGGGGGCGGGATACCTTATGGCGAGACGATTCTGCCGTCAGGCAATTCCAACTTTACCCAATATCAGCAGAGTCTTGAGAGGCTGCAGTCACTCAAAGTGGAAATATTATGCGCCGATCATTACGGTTATGTGACGGGGCCGGAGGCAGAAAACTACCTCTGTCGGAGCAGCGAAGCGGCCAGGAATTACAGAGCCATGGTCGAGGCGATCTATCGGCGCACTGGGTCCGTCGATGCAACCGTGGAGGAACTGGTAAGGGAGAGATTAAGTCAAATTCCGGATTTTATCATCGGACCGGAGATTTACACCGGTGTGTGCCGTCAGACGGCGCGGCACATCGCCGGCGCCATGGAGGAAAAGACCTAAAATCTACCTTTTTCTGTGAATGTATCCATCATGCTCAAGAGAATCAGAAAAACGATCGCCGAATGTTCCCTTCTGGAGCGGGGAGATCACCTCCTGGTGGCGGTTTCAGGCGGTCCCGATTCCGTGGCGCTCCTGCGGGCGATGGTGCTCCTTTCATCCGAATATGAACTTCGGTTAACGACGGCGCACCTCAATCACGGCCTTCGGGGTGCGGAAGCGCAAAGGGAGGAGGCGTTCGTATTGAGCCTCTGTGCCGAGATGGGAATCGCCTGTATCTGTAAAACAGTCGACATCCGCATGCTTCAAAAAGGCAGAGGGATGTCCCTGGAGGAGATCAGCCGGGAGGAACGGTACAGGTTTCTCAATGAGGCGGCGGAAACCTGCGGCGCCCGGAAGATTGCCACAGGCCATCATCGCGATGATCAGGCAGAAACCGTTCTGATCAATCTGCTCCGGGGTAGCGGTCTAGAAGGTTTGAAGGGAATTCCGCCGTCGCGAGACGGTCGGATCATACGTCCCCTACTGCACGTAGGGAGGGGGGAGATTCTGAAATTTCTCAATCGCGAAGGGTTGACATATATGACAGACAGTTCTAATCTGAGTCCCCTGTTCCTGCGCAACAGGATCAGACATGAGCTCATTCCGGAATTGACGCTGAGATATAATCCCGGGATAGTTGAGGCACTCAGCCATACCGCTGAGATCCTCCGCCGGGAGGATGATTATCTGCAGGCCGTGGTCCGTCAGACCCTAAATCAATGGGGGATTGTCCCGGGTGCGGGGGAGATCCGGCTCCCACTTACGGCCCTTCTTGATCTTCACGAGGCCCTTCAGGGACGCTTGATCAAATGTCTGCTGGCGGCCGCCGCCCTCCCGGGATACGGCATCGGCTATCGGCATGTTGAGGCCGTGCTAGCGTTCACCCGCCAGCCGCGCCACCGCCGCGCCTCTTTGGATCTTCCCGGCCTAATTCATGTAGAAAGGGAAGGGGACCTCCTTAGGATCGGAAGGGTAAGCTCCAGGCCGGTGAGAAGGGACAAACGGAAAGAAGTGAAACCTCAAAGCGCTGAACGCAGAAATGGTTTGAAATAAACGCATCAATATTATAATAAAGCGGGTTAATGAGATAAATATCGGTTGTCAAGTATGATGTCTGAGTTTCATCTCTTCAGATTAAAGGAGAAAATAGATTGAATCCCCTTCAGAAGAATATTGCGCTGTGGCTTGTCATCAGTCTTGTGTTTGTGATGATTTACCACCTTTTCAATCAGCCCAAGACTGCCCAGATGGAGGTCATCTACAGCGATTTTTTAAGCTATGTGGATAAGGCCCAAGTCACTGATGTGACCATCCAGGGTGACAACATCTCCGGAAGACTGAACACAGGGAAGGCCTTTAAGACCTTTGCCCCCAAGGATGCAGGTGTGATCACCCTGCTGAAGGAAAAAGGGGTCAGGATCTCCGCCAAACCACTGGATGATTCACCATGGTATATGACTGTTTTGGTGTCATGGCTCCCCATGCTGCTTCTGATTGGTGTTTGGATCTTCTTCATGAGGCAGATGCAGGGCGGCGGCGGAAAGGCCATGGCTTTCGGGAAAAGCCGGGCCCGCCTGGTCACGGATAAAACGAAAAAAGTCACCTTTGCCGATGTGGCCGGCGTCGAGGAAGCAAAGGCCGAACTCCAGGAGGTCATCGATTTTCTCCGGGATCCCAAGAAATACACAAGATTGGGGGGGAGAATTCCCAAAGGACTGCTGCTCGTGGGGCAGCCTGGAACGGGGAAAACCTTACTCGCCCGCGCCGTCGCCGGGGAGGCGGATGTTCCTTTCCTCAGCATCAGCGGATCCGATTTTGTCGAAATGTTTGTCGGGGTCGGGGCGTCAAGGGTCCGGGACCTCTTCAATCAGGGTAAGAAGAATGCCCCGTGCATTATTTTTATCGATGAAATCGATGCGGTGGGCCGTCATCGGGGCGCCGGTCTCGGAGGCGGGCACGACGAACGGGAACAGACTCTCAACCAGCTTCTTGTTGAGATGGACGGATTCGAATCCAACGAAGGGGTCATCCTGGTCTCGGCAACAAACCGTCCGGATGTCCTCGATCCCGCTCTCCTTCGGCCCGGCCGATTCGACCGCCAGGTCGTTGTGCCTCTGCCGGATGTCAAAGGAAGGGAAAAGATTCTGGCGGTTCATGCCCGGAAGACGCCTCTTGCAGAGGACGTCGATTTCGCAGTCATTGCCCGCGGGACGCCCGGTTTTTCAGGCGCCGACATCGAAAATCTCGTTAACGAATCGGTCCTTTATGCCGCCCGGTTCGACAAGGAAAAGGTGACCATGAGCGATTTCGAATTTGCCAAGGACAAGGTTCTGATGGGAACGGAGAGAAGAAGCTTGGTCATCAGCGATGCTGAAAAGAGAAATACGGCCTACCATGAATCGGGGCACGCTCTTGTGGCCAGGATACTGCCGGGAACCGATCCGATTCACAAGGTGACCATCATTCCCCGGGGGCAGGCCCTGGGTGTGACACAGCAGCTCCCTGTCGATGAGAAACACACCTATCCACGGGAGTTTCTGATGAATAATATCGTGATCCTGCTCGGCGGAAGGGCGGCGGAGGAGCTGGTTATGAATGATTTTACCACCGGCGCCGGAAATGATATCGAACGGGCAACCGCTCTCGCCCGTAAAATGGTCTGCGAATGGGGGATGAGTGAGGCGATGGGGCCGCTGAGTTACGGGAAGAAGCAGGAACAGATCTTCCTCGGCCGCGAATTTGCCACCCATAAGGATTACAGCGAGAAAACCGCCCAGAAGATTGACAAGGAAGTCGCCCGGATCGTGATGATGAGTTACGAGAGCGCCAAGCAGATCCTATCGGACCGCATGGATGTCCTCAACAGAATAGCCGCGGAACTGCTGGATAAAGAGGTCCTCAACGCAGCGGAACTCGATGCGCTCATCGGGATAAAACCGACACAGGACGCCGCTAATCCGATGCTGGAGGCATCGGTCTGAGATGACCCCCAGGCCACCTGGGGAATGATGGGAACAACCACCATGCATGGAGCGGAATTGCAGGCAAGAGTCCTGCATTTATTATCTCAGGAGGATGCTCTTGACGCCCTGAAGGCAGTGGAGGTGGATCCGTATGGGATCCAGGTGATGCTTCCGAAGATGGTTCACCTGAACATCCTTCTGGAGGGGGTGGAATGCAAGGTGGCCAATATCATCAAACAGGAGATGCTCTCCCTCGGGGCGGATGCCGCCGTTGCCCGTGATGCGGTCGGGTGCTCTATTTCCAGGACCGACGTCATCCTGATGGGAACGCTCAAACAGATTCGCCGCTTCATCGAAAAGATGGCCGAGCAACCATTTGGTTTGAAAGGGATATTCGAACCGATCCGCGAAATTCTGGACAATCTCTCTCTGAATTCGGCCCTCCTTCGAACATCAAGAAGAGAAATCAAGGTCGGAGAGAAGACCCTGATCATGGGAATCATCAACATGACTCCCGATTCCTTTTTCGACGGAGGCAGATTTACGACGCCGGAAATGGCTGTAGAAGAGGGCGTCCGCATGGTTGAGGACGGCGCGGATATGATCGACATCGGCGGCGAGTCCAGTCGACCCGGATCAGATCCCATACCGGAGGAAGAGGAATTACGGCGGGTGATCCCGATCGTCAGAGGGCTTGCCGGGAAGATCTCCGTCCCTCTTTCGGTCGATACGATGAAGGCGCCCGTGGCACGAACGGCCCTGGCCGAGGGTGCGGAAATTGTAAATGATATCAGCTCGATGAATTATGACAACCAAATGATGAAAGTGGTTGCGGAGTCAGGCGCCGCGGTCATTCTCATGCATATGCGCGGTATGCCGAAAATAATGCAAACGGGTGATCTCACCTATCGTTCCCTGCGGGGAGAGGTGATCTCTTTCTTGAAAGAGCGGATCGATACCGCAGTGAAGAGGGGTATTGCACCGGCACAGATTATGGTTGATCCCGGGCTCGGTTTCGGCAAATCGGCAATGGACAATGTGCGGTTGATCAGGCATCTGCGTGAATTAACCCTATTCGGGAGGCCGATCGTCGTTGGGCCGTCTCGGAAATCATTCATCGGTCACGTGACGGGGGGAACCCCGCAAGAACGGATCGAAGGCACGGCGGCTGCGGTCACTGCGGCTATCATGAATGGAAGTCGGGTGATCCGGGTCCATGACGTCAAGACAATGAAAAAGGTTGCCGCCATGGCGGATGCACTGGTCAGTGCATGACGCGACGGTAGTTGTGATTTTTTTTATCGGGATAAAGGCGTAAACAGAAATGGCTGGGCAGCGAGCTTCTCTTGTCCTGATTTCAAACAGTCCGACGGAAACCTTTTGTATCGGTAAATTTTTAGGTGAAGGTCTGACAAGAGGGGATTGTGTCGCTCTGACGGGGGAGCTCGGCGCCGGAAAGACCTGCCTTACCCAGGGAATCGCCACCGGGCTCGGTGTACCGGACCGATATGTGGTGGCGTCGCCGACCTTCACGCTCATCAACGAGTATCCGGGAAAGGATACCTCTCTTTATCACCTGGATGTCTATCGCCTGAGCGGATCAGCGGATCTCGAAGAAATAGGGTATCAAGAATACCTTATGAACGACGGTGTGATGGTCATAGAGTGGGCAGAGAAAGTGTCTGATGCCATTCCGGATGAAGCTCTGCGTGTCGAATTATCCTATGTGGACGAGACTGTGCGAAGAATTGAGATTTCCGGTTGCCCTGATAGGATCTATTCCTGGGAACGAACGTTTAAACAAGGAGGAAGTTAGCAAATGGCTCTGGTGGTTCAAAAGTATGGCGGCACATCGGTTGCCAATCTCGATAAGATCGCCAATGTGGCGAAGAAGGTAATCAGGACGAGAGAAGCGGGAAATGATGTTGTCGTTGTCTTGTCGGCAATGGCCGGGGAGACGGATCGGTTGATCGGGCTTGCTCAAAAGGCATCGGACAATCCTGATGGCAGAGAGTATGACTCATTGGTCTCTACAGGGGAACAGGTCAGCGTCTCTCTGCTGGCGATCATGCTCAACGGTATGGGCTATCCGGCGAAATCCTTTCTCGGTTTTCAAGTAAGGATATTGACCGATAAGGCGTTCAAGAAGGCCCGCATTTTGACCGTGGATACAACCGCCATTCAGGATGAACTGAGGAAGGGAACCATTGTGGTCGTCGCCGGTTTTCAGGGTGTCGATCCGGAAAACAATATTACCACCCTGGGGCGAGGCGGCTCCGACACCAGCGCCGTTGCCCTGGCTGCCGCATTGAAGGCCGATGTTTGCGATATCTATACCGATGTCGACGGAGTGTATACCACCGATCCCAATATCTGCAGCAAAGCCAGGAGACTGGACCGGATTACCTATGATGAAATGCTGGAGATGGCCAGGGCAGGAGCAAAGGTCCTTCAGCCCCGTTCTGTGGAGTTGGCAAAGAAATACAATGTGCCGGTGTATGTGAAATCCTCCTTTACGGATGAAGGGGGAACATTAGTGACCAGGGAGGAAAGAGAGATGGAGAAGGAAGTCGTATCCGGTGTAACCTACGATCGGGATCAGGCAAAAATTACGGTGGTTCATGTTCCGGACCGGCCTGGTGTGGCTGCCCGTCTTTTTACGCCCCTTTCCGAGCACAACATCCTCGTCGATATGATCATCCAGAATGCCAGTCTTCAAGGGCATACGGATATGACCTTTACAGTGTCCCGGAAGGATATCCGGGATGCGAAGCGAATCATCTCCGGCGTGCTCAAAGAAGTAGGTGCGGAGAATTTGGAGGTGGACGACAATGTGGCG
>PNOO01000005.1 GCA_013824905.1 Syntrophus sp. (in: bacteria)
CTTGATCGATACGCCCCTTCACAAAGGAAATATTTTCCGGACTGGGAAAATTGATCATCTCATCAATAAACGTAGGAGGACAGGTGACGACGACGTCGGCCCCCGCCTTCTCCTCGAGGTGCCATAGCTTCAGGACTCCGTTCACTTTGGGTCCCACACGCAATGAACAGGAGAGAAGTTTGCTCGGATAGTTTCTCTCTTTAATCAAACGGTAAGCCTTCTTGAAAATCGCCAGTTCTGCCAGACGTACGTCGGCCTCGGAAAGCTCTATGCCTTTTTCCCTGGCAAATTCTCTTAACCCTCCCAGATCTCCGTAGCGAGCCTCCATATGCGTAATCACCGACCGCCAGCGTGACAGATCGATATTGTTTTTTCTGGCCTTCTCCAGGCCCCTTTGCACGGATTTGGCACAGTCCATCAGCTGGGGCAAAACAAAGGTCAAGGTATTGTTGGTCGATATACCCTGAGAGGTGAGGGTCTCGATGACCTCGTAGCCCTCCTTTGTACCGGGTATCTTGATCATGACATTGGGATTGATGGCGACCAATTCCATCGCCTGCTTCAACATGGCCTCCTTGTCGAAAGCCTTCCGCGGATCCACTTGGCCGGAGAGAAATCCTTCGCGGTAGTTTGTCTGCTTAAAGAGCGGCAGGAACATGGTGGACCCCCGCTTCACTATCTCTTTATAAAGAAGCCAGAAGAGGGATTCTTTGTCCAGCCCCTTATTCTTCTTTATAATTTCACTGGTTACTTCCTTCCAATACGGCTCATCATCCTGGATGGCCTGCAAAGACAACGCAGGATTCGTCGTGACACCACGAATCAGAGAGTTTTTGTCGTCTTTCCCATTGTACATCCGGTCGAATTGGCGCTTCAGTGTCTCTTTATCTTCCTCTTGAGCCTTGGCAAGCATTTTTCGGCACCAGTTTGCAAAGATCACAGGCGAAGAATCCCACCAAATCTCCATCCCGGGACTCACCTTGACCAGTTCCTCCAACAAGTTGTACTCCTTCATATTACCCCCTTATTTACGACTTTAATGTTGTTTGTTGTTTAGATGTATATACACATCACTCAGCAAAAAAGCAAGTTTAATCCTCATGCAAATGGTTCTCCCTGATATGGTAACGACCGAGTTCAACCTCGAAAACATACTTGTCTCCCCGGTAATAAGAATATAAAAGCTCCACCGGGCAGTTGTTTTCGTCATACGTCAGGCTTTCCATGAAAAAAGCCGCAGTATTTTCGGGTACATTCAGGTAGGATGCTATACGACCTTTCAGATTGACCGCACGGATGGTCTGTTCAGATCTGGCCAGAGTGATATTGAACCGTTCGTAAAGGATCTGATACATAGAGGCGGTAAGATCCATCTCCAGAATCTCCTTGAATGTGAAGTAGGGAAGGAAGCTTTCCTCATAGATAAAGGGCATTTTATCGCCGGTCCGGAGGCGACGGATCGCCACCACCTTTCCGTTCTGGCCTAAGATCAATTTTCTGGATACCTGCTCCTTCGCCTCTTCCACCCCCTTCTTGATGATTCTTGTCGTCTCCTTGATCCCAAGCTCCCGCAGGTCGTCACTAAAGCTCGAAATATTCTTGAGCTGATGTTTGATCGCCAGTGGGGTCTCCGCGCAGACGAATGTTCCCAGACCCTTTTCCTTCCGCAGTATTCCCGCCGCCGTTAATTCCGTGATGGCCTGTCTGAGGGTATTCCTGTTGACTTGACAGATCCTGGCCAGCTCGACCTCCGACGGCAGGGCGCCACCCTTTTCGTACCTCCCTGACTGGATCAGATCTTTGATCCAAGCGCTGATCTGCAGATATTTCGGGATAGGGTTATTCGGATCGATGATGTTCATTTGCATAGACTCCGCTTATCTCGAATTGCTCATACCCGTAAGCCCGGAACTGCCGGTGGTAAGCCTCATAATCACCAGGAAAATCGCGACAATAAGCACGACCACCGTACACATGGCATTGGCGCTCGCCGTTCTGCCATCCACATCAAGAAAAATGATCTCGATAGCGGCGAGTTTGATCTGAGCCGAAACAAGAAATAATACGGCGCTGATCGTCGTCATAGACCGCATGAAAAAGAATGTGGTCGTGGAGAGAAAGGCCACCTTGGAAAGAGGAAATACGATCCGCGTGAACGTGGTCACCGGTCCCGCGCCAAGACTGACCGCAGCCTCCTCGACAGACTTGTCGATCTGCTTGAGGTTCGCCGTGCCGGAGAGGACGCCCAGGGTGAAATTGGCGATCACCACGTTGATGATGATGATCCAGATCGTGCCATAGATTAAAAAGTAGGGTTTGTTGAATGCCAATACGTATCCCAGACCTAGCACCACACCTGGGATGGCGGCCGGCAGAACCGACAGAGCATAAAGAAGCTGCTCACCCCTAGGCTTTTTCTTTTCGATGATGTAGGCCGCCACCAATGTAATGGAGGCCCCAACTATGGCCACCACCAGAGATACCAGGAGGCTCGTCCAGATGGGGGCGTATTTGATGGCGATCATCGTCCGGAAGGCGCCGGGCTCCAGGACGCTGTTCCAGAACGCAGTCCAAAGCGGTACGCTCGCCCCGAGGGAAGGGAAGTCGAAATGTTTGAGGGTAAGTGAAAAATCATAGGGCCATGTATTGACGAATGAGCCCAGGAAGACCGTAATGAAAACCAGAAGGATGCAGGCACAGATGAATCCCGAGTAAGCGGTGAACGCCCATTTCTTCAAGGGCCGTGAGGGCTGGATGAAGGGACGGGCTTGGCCGCTGATCATGGCATAGCTCTTCCGGGTCAGATAGTAGTTTATCGCAAAGGCCGTGATGGAGGGAACCAGGAGAATCACGCTGATGGTCGCCCCCAGATCGAACCGCTGCATGCCGAAAACCTTGTTGACGATCTCCGTTGCCAGAACGGAATAATCCCCCCCGATCACAACGGGAATACCGAAATCCGTGATGGTGAGGTTGAAGGTGAGCGCCGCTGCGCTGGCGATGCCGTACTTTGCCGAAGGGAGGGTCACCTTGAAGAAGGTTTTCAGGGCGGAAGCGCCGAGGCTCTGCGCGGCCTCGTCAAGGCGCGTGTCAACCGCGGAAAGAGTCGTATAAAGTATGAAAAGGGCGTTGGGGAAACAGTAGAGGATCTCTCCCACAATGATGCCCGTGGCGCCGTAAATGTTCCAGCTCGTGCCCAGGAGATACCGCGTAATGATGCCGTTGCGGCCGAATAGCAGAATGAGGGCAAGGGCCTGGATGATGGTCGGAGCGATCAAGGGTAGCGTGGAGATCGTATAGAAGAAACCCTTGCCCGGCATGGTAGTGCGGGTGAGACCATAGGCGAACAAAAAGGCCAGCACAGTGGTGATGACCATGGTCACAGTGGATACGAACATGCTGTTATAGAAAGAACGGAATATCTTTGGCTCGGAGAAATAATCCAGATAGTTTTGAAGGGAAAAAACACCATCCTTAATGAAGCTCAGGCGGCAGATGTCCACCACCGGATAGAGCAGGAAGAGTGCCAGAATAACCAGCAGAAAAGCCATGATCACCCCGGTAAAGAGGTTGTCGGCGGTGAACCACGAGGAGAATCGTTTTCCGGAAGGTTCGACAGGATTCATTTTTTCCCCTCCCCATCGGCAAATATCAGAAATGCCTCAGGAGGGAAATAGAGATAAATATCGTCCCCCCGCTTCAAAGAACGTTGACCGAACTCCTTCTCATTGATATCGGCGATGACCTCCTCCCCGTCAATTTCGATGAGAAGCCTTACGGCAGCTCCCAGAAAAACCACGACCTCAATCCGGCCGGCTACGAGGTTCATGGGTTCGTCGACCCTGGGGGGGGCTTCCTTTTTGAACACTTCCACATTTTCCGGCCGGATGGCCAGAGAAACGGCCTCATCCGCCCCGGCGCCGTTCTTTTTTACCTTGATTTTTCTCTTGCCGATATCGACGACATCTCCGGTACGGCGGCCTTTAAAGAAATTGGAGGTTCCCACGAAGTCCGCCACAAAGCTGCAGGTGGGGTTTTTATAGATATCTATCGGCCGTCCCACCTGACGGAACTGTCCCTTTTCCATGACGACCACCCGATCGGCGATGGAAAGGGCCTCCTCCTGATCGTGGGTGACATGGATCATCGTTTTCTTCAATTCCTGCTGCAATCGCTTGATCTCCGCGCGAAGACGGAGTCTGATTTTTGCATCCAGGGCGCTCAAGGGTTCGTCGAGGAGCAGGACCTGAGGATCTGGGGCCAGGGCCCTTACAAGGGCGACCCGCTGTTGCTGCCCCCCGCTCAATTGTGCCGGATAGAGTTTGCGCCAATCAGACAAACCGATCAAGTCGAGCATCTTATCCACCCGATCCGCGATCTCCTTCTTCGGCATTTTTCTCATTTTCAAGCCGAAGGCGATGTTCTCCTCCACGGTCATATTCGGGAAAAGGGCATAGGACTGAAATACGATTCCGAATTCACGCTTTTTGGGGATGAGATCGTTGATGACGTTGTTATTAAAGATCACATTTCCTTTCGTTACCGTTTCAAATCCGGTGATCATCCTGAGGATTGTCGTTTTTCCGCAACCGCTTGGTCCCAGAAAACAGATGAATTCCCCTTCTTTGATCTCTAAATTGACACGATCAACGGCGGTAAGGTTTCCGTAGCATTTGGTGAGATTTTCCAGCCTGAGGTCTCTGCCCATTTTCTGTCCTCGCTTAGATGTTGAGAGATCTATACAGATAAGTAGAAAAAAATCTTCCGGTCATCCCGACCGAAGCGGGATGACCGGAAGCGTTCTCTACAGATTATTTCTGGAAGAGCCCCTCCCATTTCTTCTTGATGGCCTCGCTATTCTTGGCCTGCCAGGCGAAATCCATGGGGTAGAGTTTGATTTCAGAGAGTTTCGGCAGATCAGGACGTGAGGGAATCCCGGGAAGGGTCACACCGTGCTTGAATTTTGCGTACTCTTTCATGGCGTTGTCCGTGATGGCCCAATCCAGGAATCTCTTCGCGGCGTTGGGGTTTTTCGCCCCTTTGAGCAGGGCATTGGCCTCCACTTCATATCCCGCACCCTCGATTGGGAAGACAAACTTAACAGGGAAGCCCTGTTTGATCAATTCGGCTACGACGAATTCGAAGGAGGCCCCCACGGCAAACTCTCCGGCGGCGGTCATTTTGGCCGGACGGGACCCGCTCTTGATGTACTGGCCGATGTTCTTGTCCAGTTTCTTCAGGAACTCCCAGCCGTCTTCCTTGCCCTCCTTCGCCCCGTACATCTGGAGGATGCTGGCAATCTGGAGGAATCCCGTACCGGAGGCCACGGGGTTGGGCATGGTCACGAGGCCCTTGAATTTCGGATCGAGGAGGTCGTTCCACCCCTTGGGCATGGGCAGTCCCTTCTCCTGCATGACTTTGGTATTCACGCAGAAGGCCGCGATGTACATATCGATCCCGACGTACAAATCCTGGGGGTGCACAAAGCGCTTTTCGAGTCTTTCCACGCCTTTGGGCTTGTAAGGGACCAGCAGGCCCTTGGGAATGAATTCTTCCATGTTGGTCACGGCCCACCCCCAGATCAGGTCCGCCTGGGGATTGTCTTTTTCGGCCAACATGCGTGCACCCAGCTCTCCCGTGGAAAGACGGATGATGTTGATTTCCAGGTCCGGCATATCTCTTCTGGCCGCCTCAAGGTATTTCACTGTTTCATCCGTCTCCAACGAAGTGTAAACCGTCACCTTTTCCGCGGCAATCGCATTGACCGCCAGACACATTGCCATGATACCCGCGATAAAAAAAACACCTGCTCGCTTCATACGCCTGACCTCCTTATCGTGTTGACCATCAGCACTTTCCTTTCAAACCGCTAAACCACATCCGCTTAAATTATTGTCTCATCCGAAGACAAGACCCTTCTTAACGATGCATTTGATCCGCAAGCAAAACCAAGCGACCTTCGACTGCAAAGTGGGAGTATAAAAATAAGGATCTGGGTACGTTGGATACCTAGCGCCGGCCGAAGGATGAATCCATTGTGAGTTCATGAAAGCACCTCGCAATCAGGGAAAGGATAGAAATGAAAGCGTCTCACTACGACTACTTGAAAATATTTCCGGGGTCAATCATTTTTTCCGGTTATGTTCATGGAAATGCGAATTCAAGAACAGATCTCATTTTGTATAGTGTCACACGGCGCATGGAACAGAACGTCCTGGGAGAAGCCGCAGATGGAATCGCCTGGTCATCAGCGCTTCCCTGTCCAATAGCTGCAGGATGTCACAGAGGGGTAGAAAGCGATACTCTCTTTTTTTTACGGCACGAATGAGATCGAGGAAAGGCTCACTCCATAGCCCACCTTCGACTTCTGCATGAACCGGCAGGACATGGATTCCCCCTTCGGCAAGCCCTGAGAGAATAGCCCGTGTAGCCCCTTCAATCCCCATTTCCTCGAAACAGGGGAGATCTGAGGGAATTTCAATCAGATCCGCGGTTTCATGGATAAAGGGCTTCTTTGCTCGCGTACAACTGACGTATTCGAAACCCAAGTTATGGGCAAAGGATAGAACTCGGTCGTCTATCAGCCAGGCAGGGGCGCCAAAAGCGGTAGGTTTCTTCCCCGTCAATTTTTGAAATCCATTGATACCGAGCTTGAACCAATCGCGAATCCAGGTCTCCGTGTGGGTGGTGAGCTCATCCTGCCAGCGCCTGTGATCCCAGGCATGAAACTGCACCTCGTGGCCTTCTTCCACGATCTGCCGTACGAGGTCGGGGAAAGAAAGGGCAATCAGAGGCGAAGGGAGGAGCGTCCCATACAGAGCGGTCCGCAAGCCATAGAGACTTGCGGCACGGGTCTGAACCATCTTTTTCAGAAACCGTGGATTCTTCAAAAGCTGAAAAACGGCCCTTCCGGAGGCATCCGGTCCAATACTCAGAAAAAAGGTTGCCGTGAGCCTCTCCTCCCTCAGCAGGGAAAGCAGCCGGGGTACGCCCCTCTTCATCCCCTGATAGGTGTCCACATCGATTTTTAATCCGAGAATCCGTTTCAATTCCTCCTCTATAAATAAACCTCCTCCCCCAGTCATGGGAATCATCGTCATTCACGAAAAGACGGTCCGTTTTCTTCGAGAAAAGCATAGAGTGTCATTCGAAGGGAATCCTCCAAACCGATCTTCGGCGACCACCCCAAAAGCTTCCGTGCTTTTTCGATGCTCGGTTTCCGGGTATAGATATCCTGATAGCCTTTTCCATAATAGGTCTCGGCGGGAACCTCGATGATCTCCGAATATTGACCATCGTTTTTATGATCGGGATGACCCATGAAAAGCCGTTTCAGGAGGTCGGCCAATTCCCTTACCGAGCACTCATTTTCTGGGTTGCCGATGTTGATGATCTGGTTCATGCAAGTATTGTTTGCGTTTTCTAAAATTTTCAGCAAAGCCCCGATGCCGTCGTCTACATACGTGAAACAACGCTTTTGACTCCCTCCATCAACCAGGGAGATCGGGCGCTTCATCAGGAGCTCCGCGATGAACTGCGTCACCACCCGGGAACTGCCCTCCTTTGCCGCATAGAGGGAATCCAGACGGGGGCCGACCCAGTTGAAAGGACGGAACAGTGTGAATTCGAGATGTCCCCGTGTGCCATAGGCGTAAATGACGCGGTCCAGAAGCTGCTTACAGCAGGAGTAAATCCAGCGCTCCTTATGGATCGGTCCGACCACCAGGTAACTCTCGTCCTCCTTGAATTCCGGATCTGGGCAGGCGCCATAAACCTCTGAGGTGGAAGGGAATACAACCCTCTTGTGGTATTTCACACAGTACTTGATCACATGGAGATTCATCTCGAAATCGAGGTTATAGACACTGATGGGGTCTTCCACATACAGTTTCGGTGTAGCTATGGCCACGAGGGGCATGACGACATCGCACTTCTTGACGTGATACTCGATCCATTCCCGGTTGATCGCGATATCTCCTTCTATAAAATGGAAGCGGGGATTCCGGAGGGACTTTCCCAGGCGGTCGTCGGAAAGATCCATGCCGTAGACGCTCCAATTAGTCTCATCAAGTATCCTCTCGGTCAGGTGGTGGCCGATGAAACCGTTCACCCCCAAAATCAATATCTTCATGATAAAATAATTCCTTCCCTGTTTTTAAAGTACTGGATAAGTCCGTCCCCTGTCATTCTTTTATCGCCGTCTTCCACATCGAAGAGGCGTATTCTCCCCTGTCCTGTCTGGACAAAGACCCGGTTTTCTTCTACATGTACTTGTCCAGGCCAGTTTCCAATGACTTCTGCCCTTTTTTCATCCTGCGTCGCCCACCATATCAACAGCCTCGAACCGTCCTGCAATATGCAGAAAGCACCAGGATAGGGCGCCGTCACTGCACGGATCAGGTTATAGATTCTTTCGGAGGACCATCGCCAATCAATACGGCCGTCTTCGGGATTTCGGCCGCCATAGTAGCTCCCTTTGGTTATATCCTGAGGAATGCGTGGTGCTTCTCCTGCCTTCATCAGAGGGAGGACCTCGTCGAGGAGCTTACCTGCCTCATCACAGAGTTTTCGATACAGAATGACCGCGGTATCTGTAGGTTCGATGGAGACAAGCCTCTGGCCTACGATGTCGCCGGCATCGGCTTTCTTTACCATATGGTGCAGGGTCACACCGGTTTTTGTCTCTCCATTTACGAGCACCCAGTTCACCGGACAACGCCCCCGGTAGGACGGAAGATACGACCCATGGAGGTTGTAAGCGCCCAGCGGCGGCAGGTCCAGGATCTTCGCCGTGAGCATCCGGCGATAATAGAATGAGAAGATCATATCCGGTCGGATGTCTGTAATCCTGTGGATCCACTCCGACTGATTCACGTCCGTCGGACAATAGACGGGAATTGCCCGTTCGGCCGCCCATGCCTCCACTGAACCGAACCAGCAGTTTTCATTCGGGTCGTCCTGATGAGAAAAAATACATGCAATGTTGTAATCCGCTCTTTGTAGTGCTTTGAGGCCTGCAAGTCCCATGTTGTGATAGGCAAAAACAACGCTTTTCAACTCCCCTCCCCCTTGAGCCGTACGTCGCCGCCCCCTGCATCATCACCATAGATGTGTTCAATCACGTATTCAGGTCTTTTTCGGACCTCCCGGTAGATCCTCCCGATGTACTCGCCGATGACGCCGAGGGCGAAAAACTGCAATCCCACAAATGCGAAAAGGACGGCAAACAGGGTAAAAACCCCCTGTGCCGCCCAAAGCGCGCCATAGGCAAGTCGGGCTACGGCAAGGACAAAGCCCAAACAGACGCCAAGGGCTGCCATTGCGATCCCCCCGTACATGATGAGCCTTATGGGAAGATCGGAGAAGGAAGCCACCAAGTCGAACTGGAGGTTGATCAGTTTACGCAGCGGGTAGTGGGATTTTCCTCCGTGCCTTTCCTCATGGGAAACCTCGATCTCCGTCACCCGCTTCCCAAAGTGGGTGGCAAGGGCAGGGATGAATGTGGCGTGCTCATGGCAGGCGATCATCCTTTCCACCACCGGCCTGCGGTAAGCACGCAGCATGCACCCCCAGTCGGTCATCCGGACACCGGTGATCTTCCTTGCTACCACATTAACGATTTTAGAGGGAATGATCCGGAAAAAAGAGTCCTTCCGACCTTTGCGGATTGTACCCACCACATCGAAGCCGCCCTCTTCCATCGCCGCGATAAGACGGGGAATCTCCTCGGGCGGGTTCTGAAGATCTGCATCAAGAGTGACGACGATCTCCCCGCGGACAATGGAGAATCCGGCCAGAATCGCCGCATGCTGACCATAATTCCTCGTCAGTTCAACCACTCTGATTTCCGGGGATTCCGCAAATCCTCTCAGTATATCGAGCGAGCTATCACCGCTGCCATCATCCACCAAGATGACTTCAAAGGGTCTCTTCATAGCCGACATCGTCAGCATGATCCGTTCCATCAGCATCGCCAGATTCCTCTCTTCGTTGTAAACCGGGATCACCAGAGAAATCATCTGTTGAGAATGCATGACTACCCCTTCCATTATCCGTGTTTCTTAGCCCTTTTCAGAATTTCTCGCACCGCGCCACACACATAAGCAACATCGTCATCGGCCATATCCGGAAAGAGGGGAAGAGAAAGGATCCTTCCTGCGGCGCGCTCAGTCTCCGGTAGTGACGTCACTCCAAAACGGGTTTTTACATACCTCAGGAGATGGCACGCCGGGAAATGGAGACCATAGCCGATGTTGTATTCCGAAAGCCTTTCCATAAATTGCGAACGTTCCATTGCCTGGATCTTTACCACGAAAAGATGGCAGGAGTGGGTGTGAGGGTAAGGAGGATCACCGGGAAGCTCAAGCCCCTCCATATCACCGAGACCCTCTCGGTAGAGGCTCATCAGCTCGGATCTTCGCTGGTTGAATTCCTCCAGCCGCTCAAGCTGTGCGATTCCCAGGGCTGCCTGAATATCCGTCAGATTGTACTTGTACCCTGGCTCCTCGATATCATATTCCGGATTTCCCCCTTTTCCGTACCTTTTCCATGCATCGCGTTCGATGCCGTGAAACCTCAAAACTCGCAGTTTCTTTTCTAGAAAATCATTGCAATGGGTGATCATCCCGCCCTCACCCGTTGTGATGTTTTTCAAAGGGTGAAAAGAAAAGACGGCAATCCCACCAAAGCCCCCGACATGCGTTCCCCGATAGCGCGTACCGACGGCATGAGCCGCATCTTCGATGACAATAAGATGATGGCGGTCGGCAATCTCCATGATTCGAATCATGTCAGCCGGGGCCCCTCCAAAATGGACAGGAACAATCGCCTTGGTTCTGGAGGTGATACGCGCCTCTATACTGTCGGCATCGATGTTCAATGTATCATAATGGATGTCTACAAAGATGGGCTTTGCACCGAGGAGGGTTATCATGTTGATCGTGGAGGCAAAGGTCATCGAAGGAGTGATCACCTCGTCCCCCTGACCGATGCCGAGGGACATAAGCGCAAGGTGCATCCCGGCCGTAGCGGAAACGACGGAAACCGCATGCCTGGCTCCGGTCAGGGTCTGGAACCGCTCCTCGAAGGTCTTACACAAGGGGCCGGTTGTGATCCATTGCGATTTCAGGCATTCCGTCACACTCGCAATCTCCGCCGACCCGATGGACGGTCGGTTGAGCGGCAGAAAATTTTCTCTGATCTTCATCTTGAAATCATGCCTCTTTCTGGATCACTTCAGCTTTACCAAGTAGTACGCATCATTATGCCATAATACCGTAAGAGTGGGAACTTCTTTTTTCAGTCTCTCCACTTTTTCACCACCCTCTGTAGCACAGTAGATACCCTCTTTTTCTCTAACCAACTGAAAAAAGGAAGCGGACGAGAGGAAATATCGCTCCTTTTCCTCCTGGGGAAGCTGTTCACTGCCATACGTTACCTCTCCGATGTCGTCGACTATCGGGGTTCTCAGTCCGGTATAGAAGTCGATCCCGTAAAGGGAGATACCGTACTGATATAGCGTGGCGCCGGCGGGAAGATGTGTCCTGACAGCCTGTGAAAGAGGCCAGGCGGATTTGTAGGGCGTGAGGTACTGAGCTACAGGAAATGTCACAGAACCAAGGAAGAGAGCGAAAAGAAGGTAGATTGACAGGAACCAGCCCTTGCCGGTCCTTGCCCTGACGATATCGGGAACGAAGAGAATCAGGATCTGAAGGAGAAAGGGAACGGTTATCCAGGGCCACCAGATTCCCACGTCAACCCGATGTTCGTGCGGAAAAAGTGGCGCCAGAAGAATGGTCATAAACAGCAGTGCTTGCAGGACGATTATTACTCTGTAGAGTAGTGGAATAGTTGTCCTCTCAGCGGCATCTGGCTTCTCCTCATATATCCGGAAGAGATGGCCGAAGATCAGCGCAATGGGGAGGAAAATCGGCGCGATATAAGGAATCAGCTTCGATGAGGAAATGGAAAAGAATATCAGGATCAGACAGATCCAGACAAAGAAGAAGCGTTTTTCGACGCCGCTGAAAATACCCCTTGCATTCTTCCGGATACCCCGTAACACCTCCGGCAGAAAGGCACACCAAGGAAGGGTCCCGGCCAGGATAATCGGAAGGTAGAAGTAGAATGGCTGATAACGGTTATGCATTCGTGTGGCATACCTGAGCAGGTGTTCCTGAATGAAGAAAAAACGGAAGAAGTCCGGGTTTGCCTTTTGAACGAGGATAAGCCATGGCATGGTGATGGCCGCAAAGAACAGGACGCCAATGGGTGAAAAAAGGGCGAAGACATCCCGCCAGCGGCGTGAAATGATAAGCCAGGCGATGACGACACCGAAAGGGAAGACAATCCCGATCAGCCCCTTGGTCAGAAACGCCAAAGCACTGAAAGTATAGAGCAGATATAATCTGATTTTGCGCCTTTCCGTCGAAGCGAGATAACGGAACCCCGACCAGATCGCCATGCAAACGAAAAAGGCGAGCGGCATATCGAGGATGTTGATCCGCCCGATGGCAGCGTGATACAGAAAAGTCGTTAGAACCGCCCCTGCATAGAGACCCGTTCTGGTGTCATGGAAGAAGGTCCCCATACGATAGGTCAGGATGATACAAGCCCAGGCGCAAAGCGCTGCGAAGAGACGCGAAGAAAATTCATTTTCTCCGAAGATCTGAAAAGCGATTGCCGTCGCCCAGTAAGCGAGAGGCGGCTTCTCGAAATAGACCGCCTCCTTCAGACGTGGTGTGACGTAGTCGCTGGTGGTGTTCATCGCGCTGGGGATGGCGCTGTACCTTCCTTCATCCGGCTCCATCAGCGGCGTGAACGGAAGCGAAACCACATAAATAAGGAGAGGGATGAGAAAGAGGATGAGGTTTTTTAGTATTTTATTCTGCATGATTTCAGCCTGAGACTTTCTAAATCCGCGTTTTCAGCTCGCCCTTATTCCACGAAACGACTGGAATTGTCAAACGATTAATCTCCAGACATTGTGGGCGACTCTGTGGCTTCCTCTCTTTGCCTCCAACCGTCCTTGTTTTGAGGTATGAACGCCTATTTACGAGAGTCTGGTTCTTGACATACCCATTGATATGTGCAATTTTTTAATTGTCCAGACCAGGAGATCTCGTCCGCCTCATCGAGTTTCTCCATCTAATGATATGAGGCTTCGACTGTTTCTGGTTTTATGTATGCACCGATTGATTAACCGATATATCCTGAAGGAAATCACCCTGCCCTTCTTCATGATTCTCTTTGTATTGACCCTCGTTCTTCTCCTGGGGAAGATCCTCCAGTTGATAGATCTGATGATCAACAAAGGGATCCGTTTTACCGACATCGCCCAACTGATCCTTTTCCTCATGCCCTCCTTCCTTATGTTTACTATCCCTATCTCGCTTTTGATCGCGATCCTGATCGGACTGGGACGTCTCTCCGGTGACAACGAGATCACCATCCTGAAGATGTCCGGCGTGAGTCTCTACCAGCTGGCGTTTCCCGTAGCCTTCGCGGCCTCGGTTGCATTCCTTCTGACCGGGATAACAACTTTATTTCTCGTTCCATACGGCAATGTCGCATCCAAGAATCTCCTGTTCGATATGGCTAAGCATAAGGCCAGCATCGGCATTCAAGAGAAGGTCTTCATCGATGATTTTCGTGGCATCCTCCTGTACGCGGAAAAGATACCGATCCATGGAGACTTCCTGGAAGGGGTTCTTGTGTCCGACAACCGGATCAATAATGAACCGAGTACCATCATCGCCCGGAAGGCCTATCTCATCTCAGATCCGGACACTCTGGCGATCACCTTGAGATTGGAGGACGGCACGACCCATACGGTTGATTCCGGTCTAAAGAATTACCGGAAGATGGATTTCCACTTCTATGACGTCCGCCTAGACCTCTCCGAATCGCTCTTCGATGGAAAGAAGAACGGAACAAAATCGAGTACGGATATGACTGTGATGGAACTCTCTACTATGCTGAAGAACAAGGGGATAAAAGAGGAGGCCCTTCGTGAGATCGAGATCGAACTCAATAAAAAGTTGACGATTCCCCTTACATGCCTTCTCTTTGCCCTCATCGGTCTACCGCTCGGAATCCGTGCGCATCGCTCGGTCCGGTCGAGAGGATTTGCAATCGGCTTGGCTGTCGTTCTGCTTTACTACCTGTTGCGCCTCAGCGGCGAGGCACTTGTCGAGACAGGACGTCTTTCACCAATTATTGGCACCTGGGCGCCTAGCGCCATTTTTGCCGTCACAGGATTACTGCTTTTTTATTTAGCCGCGCAGGAGAGATCATCATGAAGATCCTGGACCGTTATCTGACCTTTGAATTTTTAAGAAATCTCATGCTGATTACTGCGTGCTTCATCTCGCTTTTTCTGATTATCGATTTCTTCGAAAAGATTAGGATGTTTCTTAGCAATAATGCCACTTTTCAGCAGATGGCCGCCCACTTTCTCTTCCGCCTACCGATGATCCTCTCCCAGATCCTACCGGCAGCTACGTTGCTAACGGCGCTGATGACCTACGGATATCTGTCCCGACATAGCGAGATCGTGGCCATGAAGGCCAATGGTATCAGCCTTTACCGCGCTTCCCTCCCCATCCTGACCATTGCCGCCTCAATCTGTATTTTAGTCTTTTTCTTGAGCGAATGGATCACGCCCTATACAAACGAAAGGGCTGAGTACATCCGGTTGATCGAAGTACAGAAGCGGCAGTCGCTGGGAACTTTCAAGCAGAATCAGATCTGGTACCGAGGTCAGAAGGGCATTTATAATTTCAAACTTTTCGATGTGCAGAGCAACAGGCTGCGGGGAATCACAATCTATTACATGGGCCAGGAAATGACGCTGACCACGCGCCTCGATGCGGAGTGGGGCGAATGGCAGGATGGGCGCTGGCTGCTTCACAACATCCTCATTACCAGGTTTAAGGCCGGTGAATTTCCCGCATTGGAGAACATAGCCCAGCAAGTGGTTGATCTTCCGGAGAAGCCTGATGACTTCAAGGTCGTTCAGAAAGATGTCGAGACTATGGGTTATTCTGAGCTGAAGAGATACATCGGAAAACTCCAGTCGGAAGGATATGACGCGACAAGGTACCTCGTCGATCTCCACGGCAAGATCGCCTTTCCCTTGGTAAGCATCATCCTCGCTGTGATCGGCATCGCCTTTTCCCTGCGATCCGAGCGGAGCGGCGGCATCGCCCAGGGTATCGGGGTCGGACTGCTCATCGGGTTTTCCTACTGGCTTGTCTTTGCCTTTGGGATGTCTCTAGGGAGATCCGGTGCTCTCCCCCCCCTCATTGCCGCCTGGTTGGGAAACATCCTCTTTGGCGCCGCTTCCGTTTTTCTGCTGTACCGTATCAAAACATAAAAACGAATGGCCACGGGTTATTGGTTATTGAACACTACCCATTGGTAACTTTATAACCATAGCCTGCTTCAATATCTATAGTAGTCCGGTTTGAAAGGACCGTCCACGGTTACATTGAGATACTCGGCCTGTTTTTTTGTCAGCTTGGAAAGCTTTGCCCCCAGTCGCTTCAAATGAAGACGGGCAACTTCTTCATCCAATTTTTTAGACAGTGTATAGACGCCTGGCTTGCGCGATTTCGCAGCGAGATCGAGTTGGGCCAGGCATTGATTGGTAAAGCTGTTGCTCATCACAAAACTGGCATGGCCCGTTGCACAGCCGAGATTCACCAGCCGCCCCTCGGCCAGGATAATAATGGACTTTCCGGATTTGAGCGTCCACTTATCGACCTGCGGCTTGATGTTCTGCTTGACGCAACCAGGTGTGTTTTCCAGATAGTGCATGTCGATTTCACTGTCAAAATGGCCGATGTTACAGACAATGGCCTCATTTTTCATCTTTTCCATATATCGCCCCGTGATTACGTCGCAGCAACCCGTCGCAGTAATGAAGATATCTCCTTTCGTCACAATGTCATCGAGCGTCGTCACCTCGTACCCCTCCATGGCCGCCTGCAGGGCGCAGATCGGATCGATTTCAACGACGGAGACGCGGGCGCCGAATCCCCGCATGGACTGAGCGCAGCCTTTGCCGACATCACCATAGCCGAAGATCACCACTGACTTACCGGCGAACATGATATCAGTGGCCCGTTTGATGCCGTCGGCCAGGGATTCCCGGCAACCGTAAAGATTGTCGAACTTGGACTTGGTGACAGAATCGTTCACGTTGATTGCAGGAAACAAGAGCTCTCCCGCTTCCGCCATCTGATAGAGACGATGCACACCGGTGGTGGTCTCTTCGGAAACTCCACGTACGCGGGCAGCAATCTCCTGCCAGTGGCGCGGCGCCGTCTTGAGACCATGAGAAAGCCGTTCACGAATGATCTTCAGCTCCTTGTTGTCACAGGGTTGATTCAGAATAGCAGGATCTTTTTCAACCCTGACGCCTTCATGAATGAACAATGTCGCATCCCCGCCATCGTCAACAATCAGGTCCGGACCCGTACCGTCCGGCCAGGTCAGGGCCTGCTCGGTACACCACCAGTACTCCTCCAAGGATTCGCCTTTCCAGGCAAAAACCGCCGTTGATTTCGCCTGAGCAATCGCCGCTGCGGCGTGATCCTGCGTCGAGAAGATGTTGCAGGAGGCCCAGCGAAGATCTGCGCCCAGTTCCTGAAGGGTTTCTATCAGCATGGCTGTCTGAATGGTCATGTGCAGGCTTCCGGTAATCTTCAGGCCCTGCAGAGGCTTTTTAGGACCATATTTCTCGCGTACAGCCATCAGTCCAGGCATCTCGTTTTCGGAAAGGCGTATCTCCTCGCGCCCCCAGGCTGCCAGGGACGGATCGGCTATCCGGCAGGGTATGTTTCTATCTACTTTTATAAACTTCATTACTCTTTCTCCTTATTCAATGTCTCTCAATGTCTCTGATAATGTACAATTTACCATTGCAATTGTTCTTTACAGATCGATCAGCTGTTAGGCGGTGCGACAAGGGCTACCGATACCCGTTCCTGGGGCGTCACAATACCGGCCGAAATGATCAGGGTAAAGGCTTCTTCCACCGACATGCTGACTTCTATGAGTTCATCCTGGGGAACCATGACAAAAACACCCGTAGTAGGTGTCAGGGCACAGGGGATATAAATTCCGATGCAGGGGCTCTTCTGGCCCAAACGTTCCTGTATTTCGCCATTTGGCGTACCGGTGATGAAACCAATGCTGTAAACCCCCCGACGGGGATATTCCACAATGACCACCTTCTTGAAACTTTGCGCCCTGTCCATAAAGAGACCGTCAGCGATCCGTTTGATGGCCTGATAGATGCTCCGGACAAAAGGAATTTTACTGACGATACGCTCCCCAAAAACGACAAGCCGATTCCCAAGATAACTCGTCGTCACGAGTCCGCAGATAAATATGAGCAATATCGTGATGATGATCCCCATCCCTGGGATGTGAAAATGAAGGAGGTTGTCCGGCTGGTAATCGAATGGGATGATTTGAAGCAGATTGTCCATCATGCCGGTGATAAAAAAGAGGATATAGATCGTCAGTCCCGCCGGTATGACGACGGCCAGGCCCGTTAGAAAAATCCTCTTCAATTTTTTCTTAAACATTCCTTTATCACTCTTCACGTTTCTTTAATCCTCTATTTAATAACAGAAGGAAAGTCTATATTCAAACCTTATTTAACGAACGCGGGCAGGATGATCAAACCCTGCCACGCTTGTTTTCACAAGGAACTTCCGCTCACAGGCAGAGCATTTCAGCTATCCTGATGTTTGATCCGGTTTTGTTCATCGAGAAGGACGCACTTTGGCAACCAACCTGAAATCTCGTCATCATCGATCATGACATAACTGGCGATAATGATCAGGTCCCCTCGGGATGCTTTTCTTGCTGCGGCTCCATTGAGACAGATGGTCCCTGAATCTCTTCCCCCGGGGATGACATAGGTGGAGAATCTCTCCCCATTTGATATGTTGTAGATCGCCACTTTCTCATAGGGTAAAAGGTCTGCCGCCTCCATCAGATGCTCGTCTATGGAAATACTACCCTCGTAATGGAGATCCGCATCGGTGACAATTGCCCGGTGAAGCTTTGATTTAAGCATAAACCTTTGCATGAAAATCTTTCTCCTGTGTCTTAACCAATTTTTTCAGATATCAAGAGGTTCACCAAAGACGTGGTTGTCGATCAATCTTGTCTTCCCGACCCATACCGCAAGGGCAAGCACGGCGTTTCCCTCAATACGGGAAACATCCTTCATGGTCACCACATCACAGATCTGGGCATAATCGATTTTTACGTAAGGGTGACCGGCAATAAACTCTCGCACCTCTTTCAGAATGATCTCAGTCTCCCTCTCACCCTTCTCGTAGACTCCTTTTGCCAAGAGGAGAGATCGACTGAGGCTGAGAGCGGATTCCCTCTCCTCTGACTTTAGGTACACATTCCGTGAACTCATCGCCAGGCCATCAGGTTCGCGGGTGGTCCGCATACCGATGACCTCGATATCCAAATTGAGATCCTGAACCATTCTTTTAATGGTGACATATTGTTGGAAATCCTTCCGACCAAAGATGGTTATATGGGGCTTCACGATATGAAAAAGCTTGGTGCAGACTGTGGTCACCCCACGGAAAAAGCGAGGGCGGGAAATCCCGCAGAGATTGCTGGTCACCCCCTCCACTTCTACATGGGTCTGGTACCCTTCCGGATACATCTCCCGGTGCTCAGGAGAGAAGATCCAATCGACGCCAACCCCTTCCGCAAGCCTTTTGTCTCTTTCGAAATCCCGCGGATAATTCGCAAAATCCTCTGTGGGGGCGAACTGCATAGGGTTGACATAGATGCTCACGACAAGGTCATCGCCTTGATTCCGTCCGACCTTCATCAGATTCAGATGCCCTTCATGGAAATACCCCATCGTCGGAACGAGGACTATCTTACGCCCCTGGCACCTCTTCAATTCGGACAGCGCCTGCATTTCTTTAACTGATTGAATAATCTCCAAACATTCCCCCTTTCAAAAAAAAAGCCCCGCGTCAAAGACGAGAGGCGTTGTCCTGTATGATGAACTTAAATGTCCTTCCGTCCCAGTCCGTATAACGGATCCAAGCGTTTTTTTAAATACCAAATGCCTAACCGCTTGTCAAGGAATTTCTCCGTCTGAACTTCTCCATAACTTTAATTGGAAACAACTCCCCCCCAAAAATACAGGGTGCTCGCCACCCCTTCTCGATGCAAGTACAATATCAAATGTATGCTTCAACGACCGAATGGATGCATTTCGTGTGATTCCGCCCGGTATACTCGAGAATGGAAATGATAATGGTATGCAGGAAGGCCTGAGTAGGGACAGATCAGACAATTCAATGTAAATGAAATCGATAAAAATGAAAATTGCTTATTTACTATCCAATATCAACATATTATATGACGCCAACTAAACTGTGACCGGACAGCTGTGTGCCGGTGTAATACCTTTACGGAGCAGAGAGTTCCTGGATGATGGCTTCCAGCATGGAGGAGATAACCGATAGGTCCGAATCGCGGTCAAGGTAGGGTAAAATATCCGGTTCCGGCAGCTCACCCTTGATTTCCTTTTCCAGAACTTTGCAGAATACCAGCATGATTTTGTTATCGAACTGACTTTCCAGACATTTTTTTAATTCTGTAATCGCAGTCTGTACGTCCATCTTTTTCCGGTATGGCCTCTGGGAGGTCATCGCATCGAACGAATCGGCAAGCGAGAGAATCCTGACCCCGTCGCTCAGGGATTCCTGTGCAAGCGCCTCCGGATATCCGCATCCGTCGAGACGTTCGTGATGGTGCCAGACCATATCCTGTACATTCTGCCATGGGAATTTTATTTTCGATGTGATGTTGTGAGAGGTTGTTGAATGTTTCCTGATTTCTGCACGTTCCTCTGGTGTAAAGGGCGTTACCTTGTTCAACAAATCGTTGCTGATGGCTAATTTTCCGACGTCGTGCAGATATCCGGCAACGTACATGCCTTCGATATCGTGCTCGTTCCATCCGAGTTCCCGTGCAATGGCGGTTGAATATTTTGCGACCCGATAGGAGTGGTTTTGTGTATATGCGTCTTTTGCATCAATCGCCGCGGCAAAGGCCTGAAGCGTACCGTGATAGATGTGCCGCATCTCCTCGTAGAGTCTCCGGTTTTCTTCGAGCTTGTCGGAAAGGTCCATGAAAAGAGAGTGGTTGTTCAGTGCGATCGCGATCTGGTGCGCGATCACATTGAGCAATTCAAGGTCTTCCTGTGTATAAGGGCTGCCTGTCAACTTGCCGCTCAGAAGCAGAACGCCTATGAACTCATCCCTTACCCACAGCGGAGCCAGTATCTTCACCCCGGCAATGGCCAAAACTGGGCTGTCTCCGATGAGGAACGGCTCGTTTTTACCGAGCGACATCAGTTTTTCCGGATCGACACGGTCCAGGTCAGCCGGGGGAAAACCTTTTTGTGTCACAGTAATCAGTCTGTCTGCCGATTTGTCATAAGAGAGTATTGCACCTCTATTCGCCAGAAACGTGCCGGTGATGACATAAAACACCGACTGTATCTTTTCATGAAAAACACTTTCAGATGTTATCGCCTGCCCCAAATCAGCCAGGGCGGATATGTTATAGAGTGCCTTTTTTAATTCTGCGCTCATACTTTTCCGACTTTTAGGTATTGTAGAGCATCGCTTTCGACAGGGAAAACTACCATGTATTGTATAAGGCCCAGCATCTCGAAGGTGTCTTGGAGGAACTTGGACATATTCGTACAGCAAATCGTTCCCTTGATGTTCTTCAGATCTTCGATGATCTGAAGAAGTAGCGATATACCGATGGAATTGATCAGGTCTGTTTCGCTGAAATTGACGACGATTTTCGTTATCCCCTTGCCGATGTAAATGCCGCATTCCTTGACAAGACTTTCACCCGAGAGGTTGTTTAGGTATCCCTTGGGGTAGATAACCGCAGCGTCTCCAACGAGCCTCGACGTGACGCTGAATTGAACCGTTTTCATGGATGCACCTCTTTGTTTTTGATCTCTTTTGTTAGGATCACTCTTGTTCGGTCGTTTATTCTCTCGACCTTCACACTGTCCATAATCGCGTAAACAAGCTTAAAGCCCCAGCCTCGCTTCATACCCATCCGCAGCTTTTCCTCCACGGAGTGTTCTGTGAGCGAATCGAGCGAGAAAGGCCTGCCGGAGTTCTCGATGATAATCTCAAGCCTATTCGGCCTGGCGATGAATTTAAGGAAAACCTTTTTTTCGTAACTCCCACTGTGCTCCATGGCATTGATACAGATCTCAATCAACGCCAACTGTAAATAATTGAGGAACTCGGACTCCAGATTCATGTTGATGCCGATCTGTTCGACGGCTTTTGCAACCACGAGTTCCGCGTTGGAACTCATCGGGATCACCAGCTCAAAGCAAGATGCTTCGCTTTCCGAAAGATATTTCGATTCTATCTTTTCCCTCACATCGCTGGGCTTTCTGCTTTCGATCTCCCTCATATAAAGAGCGCGTATGAAATCCTGGAACACCGCGTTCTTGTCCCGGATGATCCCGGAGGCCTCCATTGCGTCGAGTATAGCCCCTGTTTCTGTCTCGCACAATCCAGACACTATGGAGAGCCTGCCGCGGTCTTCCATTCCCTCGTTTTCAATGGCGTGCATAATGAGCTTGACCATTGCCTTTCTTTTTGTCGGGCTCTGAACATAACGTCTGAATACGGAAGACCAATAAAATGCGGTTTCACCTTCGGACACTTCAAAACCATAACACTCGACAAGGTCCTTTTCCGTAAGCTCCTTTTTCTGCATTTTTGAGGCGGCTTTTGCGAGGTTCCTGATGTAAAGAGGGTTTCCCCTCAATATGGTCAAGAATGTCAGCCGCACATCCGGCGCACAGGTTATCTTCAGAGTGGCAAGGTGGGTTTTGAAAAGCGCAGCGGCCAGATCTTCCGGAAGCGGACCTAGCCGCATCTGCTCCGTCATCCCGAGGAGGGAATGGTCTGTGAAAATAGCCCCAAGCGCTCCTGCCGAGCCGGTAATCACGTGAGGACAGAGGCGGTTTTGCATCGACTCCCCGAAGAGGCTGATCAGACCATGCGCATCGTCGAGGCTCGATTCGTAGAGGTGTTCCGCCGCATCAAAGTCGTCCAGCATTACGACAACCGGCTTCCCGCTTTTTTGAGCGGCGACGACCGGGGCTGATATCGCAGCGACGAGCTGCCAGTAAAAATCATTTTTGCTTACATGTGCCTGAAAGTTATCAATGCAGTCGATCAGCCAGCACAGTCCGAGCGAAGAGATCACCGGCATCAGGCGTTGAAGCGGCACAGCCACATTGTCCGCGATCGAAGAATCTTTTGTGACGAAGGAGATATATTGCCTGACAAATCGGGTGAAATAGTCCTTTGCGAAATAGCTCCCCTTCTGGTTCGCCGTCTTAAAGGAGTAGTAAAACGGTACGACATTATCTTCCCAGAAGAGTGCGCGGTGTAGTTGCTTGAGGAGTTCCGTCTTGCCCATCCCTCTGGCGCCTTCCAGGAACACATTCCCCCCCAAAGCTTTTCCCTTCAATTCGGGCAGGCTTTTCAAATAACTGAGCTCGGCTTCTCTGTTCAGAAAATTTTCTGCGGAAATGGCATTGGACGGCACCGGCAACTCTCACCCCTTTTTAAAAATGCTAACACCTTTTGGCAGGTTTAATGGATAAAACTCGCTTTTCGGCTGGGAGACTCTAATGGAAAGCGTGCTATGTGTCAAGAAGAATGGAGGGATTTATCGCGACTGTTCCTACCTTAAAAATAGCGCAAACCAGCCAGGGAAAAAAATATTTACACCTTAGAATTTATGCGGTAGTATATTTTTATCGAAGGATTTTTTCACCCCCTGGCAGTTCAGGGGGTTTTGAATTCCGGCGCCATCAGCCCGATAAACTGAAACGCTGATCGCAAGTGTTTCGTAATATCTTGTTAATAAAGGAATTTATAACGGGAGGGACGACATGAGCACCATCAATCTGGCGGATGCGAAGGTATCGTATGAGGGCCAAAATCTTCCCGCCATAAACTTGCTCAGCAAATTGCAGACACAGCTCCAGGAGGTTGCATGCCGTTTGGCGACGATTTCTTCCACGCTGGGTGATCTACAAGCGGCGCTGCTCAATTCCGAAACGATTGAAGTGAAGCTGACGCTTTCCCGTGAGGATTTGGGCAGATTACGATCTCTGGGGGGTATTGATGACGGCGAGCGGGTACGCAAAGCCGTTATGACTTTGATTCACCCTGAAGAGGCGGAACTTTCCCCAGTTCCGGTTGAATCCCGGCCTGCCGGGACGCCTGATGAATCCGAACCCGCTGCATCGCCGGTTTATGAATTCCGACCAGTGACCACGAAAGCCGTGGAACCGACCCACTCTCATCACCCACAGCCGATGGCAGCAGAACCTCAGATTAAAAAGAGATCAACCACCAACTGCCCCACGTGCCAATCCCCGATTGATCTGCCGGAGATGTCAAACGCCCCGTGGTCGGTAGAGATCCAATGCAGAAACTGCGGAGCCAAAAGTCTGGTGAAATCCAAAATCATGAGCTCTGGCAAAACCGACAAGGCCGACTTTGCCCCCCCCGATGAAGCGGGTTACCGAAAACTGTTTGATACGCTATCCAGATAGGGGGC
>PNOO01000006.1 GCA_013824905.1 Syntrophus sp. (in: bacteria)
CGCCCGAGGCCTTAACGCCTTCGGAGACGATCCCCACCACCGACGTCCTCTCGCTCGAGGATAAATTCCTCTACGGTCAGGGGGAAAACAAGACACCGGCCCGACTCCCCGCCGAGCAGATCGAGAAGATCCGGGAGACGGCTGTCGGAACCTTTCGCGTCCTCAACCTGAAGGGATACGCCCGGATCGACATGTTTATGAGAGCAGACGGCCGGGTTGCTGTCCTTGAGCCCAACACGCTCCCGGGGATGACCCCTTCCACCGTCCTTTTCCATCAGGCGGCGGCCTGCGGGATCACCCCGGCAGGCCTGATCGACCGGATCATCCGGTCCGCCCTGGAGGCGCACGCCCACAAACGAGGACCACTGTAAATGAACGGCGGAGTGGGACCGTGACGGCATCCTCTTCAACCTCCAGATCGGAAAGCGTTATTGGGATCTCGTCCTCAGGGGCGGTCTCATGGAATCGACCGGCGGCTTCGGGATCGACTACCTTGCCCTGAACGACAAGCTGAAGCTCTCCTTCGAGGCCTTCGATTTCAGCAGTGACCAGGATAACCGGTCCTTTTACGGGGGATTTGCCATCCGTTTCGAGGACGACGACCTCAAATACCTTCTGACGACGACGCCCATCTCTAAATAACGCCGCCTGCCCCTAAAAAAAGATTGACAGGCGCGGATTTGTGCATATATTAACGGCGCGTTAGAAGGATAACCGGGTGTGGGTCGATGGGCTGTTATTTTAATGAATCGGAGATATCGCTTGCCTGCCGGACCTTTGCACAGGCCGAGACGATGGCGGGTCAGTACTTCCGTTTCAACGCACGGGAGTGGAAAGCGCACCGGTACGACGTAAAGACGCTTGCTTACCTCGATCAACACGAGGTGAGGAAGGGGGCTTTCGCGCACCTCTGCAAATATGAGTTTGAGAAAGAACCGGAGCCGGAGGGCAGAGGACTCCATTTTTATCGGATCTGCCTTCAGGACGACAGGATCCTCGATGCAGTCGAGCGGGCTAACTCCTTCATACGTCTCTCGCCTCTGCTTCTCTACATCGCCGCACACGAGCTGGTCCATGTGATCCGTTTCGACCGGGGGGAAGTGAACTTCGACTCGCCTGAAGAAGAGAAGTCGGAGGAGGAAGAGACAGTGCACCGAATCACCCGGAACCTGCTCAAGCCGATGACCGATCCCGATCTGAATCTGGTCCTGGATTGCTTCAGCAACCGTTACCAGATCGGCGACCTGCTCCAGTGAAATGAACATGTTGGAGGTTTTTCAATGCCCATTTACGAGTATAAGTGCAAGAAATGCGGTAAGGAATTCGAAATGTTCCAAGGGATTGCGGACCCTGCGGCGAAGTCCTGCAAATTCTGCAAGGGCTCGGTGCACAAACTGATGTCCCTCTCCTCCTTCCACCTGAAGGGGAGCGGCTGGTATGCCACGGATTACAGCGGCAAGAAGGCGCCCGCCACAGAGAAGAAAAAGGAAGAGAGCAAAAGCCCCGAAACGACGGAGAAGAGCCAGCCTCCCTCCGCTGCAAAAACCGAAGAATAATCCCCGGTCGCTTCGCTATATTTGGCTATAAGGTGTTCCCGGCTTTACCCTTTGTCGTTTGCCTTCACCGCCTCTGGTTTCTTCCGCCTGAGCCTCTGAACGAGGAACCGGTCCACTGCCTCCTGTGACAGATCATTATCCAGAACCGTCTTGAGCGTCTCCAGTGGTATTTCCACTCGCGCCGCGCTCCTGTGGCCGCCTGCAGCGCCAAACATGCCGAACGATTTCCTGGCAATGGCGCCGCAGTCCTGGCGGTAACCGTCCCCGCGGAAGATGATGACCATCCGATCCTTCACGATGCCGGCGATGATCACGTAAAAGATATTGATCACACGGAGGAAGAAATCGGCCACCTGGACGCAGGCATCCGGGCTCTCCACCATCCCGAGAAAGATGATCACCCTGTCCCGGTACCTTCGTTTATGCTGGCAGGCGTAATCGAAGTGCCTGAGAAACTTCTCAGGGATCTGGTTGAGCTCGATGCGTCGGATGAGCTCCCGGTTGGCCCGCGAGAAGACGAGATAATAGGCGCCGATGTCCTCGAGACTGACGTTCCTCTCGAAGTTGACGGTGTCGCTCCTGATTCCGTAAAGGAGGGCCGTGTAGAGCCGTTTGGAAATCCTCGCCCGCGCTGCAAGGAGATACTCCGTCATGATCGTGGAGAGAGCCCCATACCCTGGTCGGACATCGGCCAGCGAAGCGTGCCAGACCGTCTTGCAGGGGTGATGGTCCAGGACGATCTGGGGATTCGCCTCCCCGAGTTTGTCCCCGAAGAAGGTGGGTTGGCCGTCCACAATGGCGATCAACCGGTATTCCTTGAGATCGACCTTGTCCAGCATCTGGATCTCGACCTTCATCTCCCGGATGAACTCGTCGTTCTGATGTCTGATCACGGGCTCTGTCGCAACAAAGACGCACTTCGCCAGAGGATTCGTCTGGTTGAGGATCTCGCGGAGGGCCATCGCCGAGGCGACGGCGTCCGGATCGGGCGAGCCGTACATGAGGATCGCGAGGGTGTCTTTATCGCGGACCATTGACTTGAGCTTGAAGACGTTGAGGACCGTTTCCTCTTTCCTGCCAAGCAGCGATTGGATCCGTTTCATGATGTCTTTTCCTGTTGACGCGGCTCATCGCTTCCCTGCCGCACATAACTTTGTATTTGCACTTCGGCCACAACCCTATGCAAGAGGAAATTTGTCCTAGCGGTGCATCAGTTTTGCTTCCAGGAAAATGGCCAGGATGAGGAGAATCCCGAAAACGGTGTCAAACTGGGCGGTCAAGGCATCCGCCATATCGGGAATCTTCGTTTTAAAGGTTTTAAGAAGGCGTATTGCGTTGGGAACGGAGAGGAAGATCAACAATCCCCACAGGCTCATGACTCCCGCGACGATCATCCCGAGGACATAGGCATAGGCCAGTACAATAAGCCCCATAAAAAGGAGGTAACTCCTGCGACTTCCAAGGAGGATGCCCAGGGTTTTCACTTCCTGACGGGAATCATAGGCAATATCTCTCATATTGTTGGCAAACAGCACGAGGGCGACAAGAACGCCGAAGGGGATCGATATCACGAGAACCTTGAGGGAAAGGGCCTGGCGCTGCATGGCGTATGCTCCCTCGATCATCAGCGGGCCCCATATGAGGAACACGGCAAGCTCCCCGAACGCGCGATACTTGAACTTGATGGGAGCGGCCGTATAAAAGACGCTCGTCAAGAACCCGATGACCCCGATCCACAGGATGTGCCAGGAAACGACCACAGCCGCCGTCATTCCGATGACAAACGTCAATGCAAACAGAACAACCGCTTCTCCCAGAAGTTCACGAGGCGTAAGCATCCCGGAGAGGATCGGCTGGGGACGATATTTCGCCGTCGGCGAATCCTGCTGGTCGACATGATAAAGGGTGTCAAAATAATCGTTGATCACATTGGCCGCGGCGTGAAAGACGGTAATGCCCACGGCGGTCAAGACATACCATGCCCACGATACAGACCCCTCCTGGGCGGCCAGAAGCGTTCCCACGGAAACGGAGATCAGGGACATCGTGAATGACCAGGGACGGGTCGCGATAACATACTTCTTGATCTGACCGAACATAAATGAAATTCCATGTTTTACTGTCATCAACGCCATGTAATCTAATTGGAACGTGCTTTTATGTCAAGTTTTTTAGTAGCGCCTAAGTTGAGGAACTGATGAATGATTTGCAATCTTCCGCAGACTCCGACGGAAATGGGAAAATACCTCGTCCGGAAGAAAGGCGGCTCCGTACGGAATCCTGCCAAGATAACAATCGCCGGCAATGCGCCGCACCTCGGTCTCGTTTGGCTCCCGGGCGGAAAAAGGTTCCAGCGTCAAGTCGTTCAGGATGACGCCGAAAAGGGAGATCCCTTCAGAATGAAGGTAGCACAGGGTCAATTTCAGATGATTCAACACCCCCAGACGGTTTCCCGCCACGATCAATACGGGGAGGGATAAGTCGCGCGCCAGATCGGCGAAGGAGTACCCCTCCCGGATCTCGACGGTCACTCCCCCGGCTCCCTCAATCAGAACAATGTCCGTTGCCTCTATCGCGTCGATGACGGTTTGCCGTATTCGCGCCGGATCAATGGATATGCCCTCCGCCCGGGCGGCAAGGTGAGGGGACAGGACAGCCGAGAGTGGATATCGGCATACCGAAGACACGGACAATCCCGAAGCGAAAGCGTCGCGGAGCGCCGCCGCGTCGGCGGGAAAAGGCCTTCCGTCACCCCCCGGCGCACATCCGGATTCGACCGGTTTGAGCGGCAATACGGCGATCCCCTCCCGGAGCAGGCGCTTGCCGAGCAAGCAGGCGACATGCGTCTTTCCCGCTCCCGTGTCCGTTCCCGTGATCAATATGCCTTGTCCCACGTTTTTTACCTTCATTCGGAAAGGACTGCGTCAATCGCCCATCCGACTGAGCCGACCAGATGCCTGATCTCATCTTCCGTGGAAGAAAGCGGCGGCATCAGCACGATCACATCCCCCAGGGGGCGCAAGATAATACCCTTCTCCCTCACCTTGCGGACCACCCTTTGTCCCACCTTCTCTTCCGGGGGGAAAGGTTCCTTCGTCTTCCGATCCGCGACGATCTCTATGCCGACCATCAAGCCTTTATGCCGGATATCGCCGATGCAGCGGTAACCCTCTAATTTCGCCAGTTCCTCCGTCATGACTCCGGAAAGGAAAGCGACATGCTCAAGGACGCCCCGCTTTTCAAAGATGGAAAGGGTTGCCAGGGCCGCGGCGCACCCGAGCGGATTGGCGGTGTAAGAATGGCCGTGGAAGAAGGCCTTGAACTCCTCGTACCGGCCGAGGAAAGCGTCGTAGATTTCCTTCGTCGTCAAGGTCGCTGCCAGAGGGAGGTATCCCCCGGTCAGCCCCTTGGCGACCGCCATGATATCGGGAGAAACCCCTTCCTGCCCGCAGGCGAACATCGTCCCCGTTCGGCCGAATCCGGTCGCCACCTCATCACAGATCAGCAGAACCTCGCATTCCCGCGTCACCTCCCGCAGCCTGGCCAGGTATCCTTCAGGCATCATGAGCATCCCTGCGGCGCCCTGCACAAGCGGCTCCACGATGAACGCCGCGATCGTTTCCCGATGCCGTCTCACCTCCTCCTCCATGCGGGTCGCACAAACCAGGGCGCACGACTCGCGCGCCCTGCCGTAGGGGCAACGGTAACAGTGCGGCGTGGGGATCCTGCGGGTGATGAATAACAGGGGCTGAAAAATCTTATGAAAAAGATCGATCCCCCCGGCGGAAACAGCCCCGATCGTATCGCCGTGATACGCTTCGGTCAGCGTCATGAACGTCTGCTTCTTCTCCCCGCCGCCTTTTTGTTGCCAGTACTGCAGGGCCATCTTGATCGCAATCTCCATGGCGGTGGAGCCGTTATCCGAATAGAACACGCGGCTGAATCCTTCGGGAGCCGCAGCCAGAAGTCTTTCCGAAAGCTCGATAGCGGGGACATGCGAAAGTCCCAGAAAAGTGGAATGGGCCAGGCGGTCCAACTGGGATCGGATGGCCTCATCGATCTCCCTTCGCCGGTGGCCAAACAGGTTCACCCACAGTGAGGAAACGCCGTCGAAGTATCTCCGCCCTTCGGTATCGATAAGGGTGTTCCCCTCTCCGCTTTCGATGATCAGCGGCGCCTCTTTTTCCCAGTCCGCCATCTGGGTGAAGGGGTGCCAGATGTTCTCCCGGTCCTTTCGGCGCAACCATTCAGTACGGTTCAATTCCCAACTCCTTCAATGATTCGTCGATCCGGCGGGCGGCCGTCTTGACCATATCCGCCGTGTGGGTGGCCATCAGGGTCAGGCGAAGCTGACCCTTCCCCTCCGGAACCGTCGGCGGTCGGATCCCATGGATGAACAACCCCCTGTCGTACAGCCGTCGAGAGACGGCCATCGTGTCCTCGTCCCTGCCGATCGGAATGGGTACGATCGCGGTGCGGGAGGATATTTTTCTCCCCCGGACATCCATCTCCCGCCGAAAGATCTCTCCGTTTTCCATCAAAGAAGCAAGCCGTTCCGGATGAAGAGACAACAACTCGACGCTTTTCAACGTCGCCCCGGCGATCGCCGGCGGAAGTCCCGTGTTGAAGATGAACGTCCGGCACTTGTTGATGAAGTAGTCCACGATCGTACGCGACGCGCACATGAATGCCCCATAAGTGCCGAGAGCCTTGGAAAAGGTGCCCATCTGGATATCGATTTCCCCGGCAAGGCCGAAGTAATCGGCAGACCCGCGACCCTGCGGTGGAAGCGTGCCCGTGGCATGGGCGTCGTCGACGACCAGGATCGCCCCATGCTTTTCTTTCAATTTCACAAGATCCGGTAGAGGGGCGATATCCCCTCCCATGCTGAACAACCCGTCGGTCACAATGATCTTCCGTCCGGCCTGTGACGCCTTCAGCAGATCCTCCAGATGACCCATGTCGGCATGTCGATAGACTTCGACCCGGGCACGGCTCAGCCGGCAACCATCGACGATGGAGGCGTGGTTGAGCTCGTCGGAAAAGATCGTCGCCTCCGGAGAGCCTAACGTGTCCAGGATACCCAGGTTGGCCAGGTATCCGGAACTGAAAGTCAGACAAGCCTCCGTCCCTTTGAAGCGCGCAAAGGCCTCTTCAAGCTCGGCATGAATCTCCATGTTGCCGCTGATGAGGCGGGAGGCGCCGGACCCTACACCGTACTTTCCGGCATACTCGGCGAAGGCCTCCACCACTTCCGGATGGTTGGCCAGTCCCAGATAGTTGTTTGACGAGAAGTTGAGCAGTCGTCTCCCTTCAATTGAGATCACCTCATCCTGAGGGGTGGAGACCCGCCACAGGCAGCGGTACCGCCCCTTTTCCCGGAGTTCGGCAATCTCTTGCGCGATAGGAGAAAGGTCCATCATAGAGGGCGTACGCCGAGGCCCAGATCTTCGATCATCCGCAGATCATCCTCTGCCGGGCGGCCGGAAGTCGTCAGGTAGTTGCCGATCATCATTCCGGTTGCCCCGGCGGCGAAGATCAGTCCCTGCAGGTCCCGAAGATTCACTTCGCGCCCGCCGCAGACGATGATCTCCCGCGAGGGGTGACACAGACGCATCATGGCGATGATCTTGAGGCAGCAAAAAGGGGTGAGATCGGATTTCCCGTCCAGAGGGGTTCCCTCAATCGGATTGAGAAAATTGACGGGAATCGAATCCACATCCAGTTCCCGAAGGGTCATTGCCAGTTCGACCCGATCCGCGGCCGACTCTCCGATGCCGAAAATGCCTCCGCAGCACACCCACGCCCCGGCGGCCTTGGCCTCGCGCACGGCCCGGACGTCCTCTTCGTAATCGTGGGTGGTGCAGATGGAGGGGAAAAATCCGCGCGCCGTTTCCAGATTGTGGTGAACCGATCGCAGTCCCCGCGAGAGGAGAAAGGAGATGTTTTCAGCGGAAAGCGCGCCCAGGCTCACGCACGTCTCAATTCCCACTTCAGTCCCTATCCGCGCGATGGCCTTCCCCACCCGATCCAGTTCATGGTTTGTGTGCATCGAAAGCCCGGAGGCGACGATGGAGAACTCCCTCGCGCCCCGCTCCTTGGCGTCCCGGGCGGCCATGACGATCTGGTCCTCTTCCATGAGGGGATACTTCTCTATCGAGGCGTTGGACCGGCTGGACTGCGAGCAGAAGGCGCAGTCCTCCGAACAAAGACCGGATTTGGCATTGACAATGGAGCAAAGTCTGATCTGATCGCCTTTGAAATGGCGGCGCACCGTTTCCGATACCGCCAGAAGACGCCATATCTCCGATTGCGGCGCCCCCAGGACGGTGAGCGCATCTTCCGCGCGGATTCCCTTCCCGGACAGGGAATCTGCCTCGATTCTCTCCCAGAACCCCTCCATTTTAATTAGCCTCCATGAATGACGACAAGCCCTTATTTATTGGGGGGTCTTATCATACATCTCACGGGAAAACGCAACTGAAAAATGGCGGAAGCGCTTCCTGAGATGCGACTGAAGAAAGAGATAAAATTGCGCCATCGGATTTGCCTTGACACGGGTGGCAACTTATATCAATCTGTCATCCAAGCATGGCAGATCCTTCGCTTCTTTTTCAGCCATGATGAAGCGCCGGCGGTTCTTCACCATTTTTTCAGGAAATACGCAAAACAGGATGGACGATGCTCGAAACGACCTCCTTCGAAGAGATCACACAGGTCAGGATGAGCCGTGAGGTCGGCGGCAAACCTCTCTACTGGGTGGCGGCTTACCTCGTGGATGGCCTGCTCATCGATACCGGCTGCAGCTACACCGCCGACGAGCTCGCCTCCTTCCTCGAAGGCAGAGAGGTCCGTCAGGCAGTCAACACCCACTTCCATGAGGATCATGTCGGGGGAAATCGCCTCCTCCAGACCACGTTTGGCGTCGCGATTTACGCCCCTGTGGATTCCGTCCCTCTGATCGGAAGGGCGGCCACGCTCTTCCCCTACCAGGAAACGGTCTGGGGATACCCGGAACCGACCGAGGTCAACCCGCTGCCGGCCGTCATCCGGACCCGCTGCCATACCTTCACCGTCATTGACACCCCCGGCCACAGTGCGGGTCACGCCTCACTCGTGGAGATGGAACAGGGCTGGTGCTTCTCCGGAGACCTCTTCGCCCGGGAGCAGATGAAATTCATCCGGCCGGAGGAGGATATGGGCAAGACGGTCGCCTCCATGAAAAAACTGATCGCCCTGCCCTGCGACCGCTTGATCCTTTTCACTTCCGTAGGGCGGATCGTAGAGGATGGCCGACAGGCCGTGGAATCCTGCATTCATTATATTGAAGATCTCTCCGGACGCGCCAAAGCCCTCGAGAGAGAGGGTCTCGGCGTCGCAGAGATCATCCTGCGGCTATTTGGCGGCGAGCATAGCTTCGCCCAACTGACAAACGGCCAGTACACGACGGAGAATCTGATCCGCTCCGTCCTGAGGATGGGGGGCTCTTGATGACCGGGAAGACGGAGGGAAGAAACGGAAGATGGCCGCTCTACGGCTGGCTGGGTCTCACCCTGGTCGCCGTCTTCTGGGTCCTGAACTGGTCCCTTTTGGGCCTGCGGACCCACTGGGGATTCTTCCCCCTCTGGCTCGGTTACGCCCTTACCGTGGACGCCCTCGTTTTTCTGCGGAAGGGGAATTCCCTGCTGACCCGGAATCCAGCCGCTTACGCAGGCCTCTTTCTCGTATCGGCCCCTGCCTGGTGGCTCTTCGAGCTGATCAACCTCCGGACGCAGAACTGGATCTATCTCGGCGAAGAGGCCTTTACGACCCTTGAGTACGCGGTACTCTCCACTGTAAGCTTTTCCACCGTGATGCCGGCTGTCTTCGGAACGGCTGAACTTGCAGGAACCTGCGGCCGGCTGAGGCGGATCCACTCCGGCCCGGCCATCGCACCGACGCCCGCCCTCCTGCGCGGGATGTTTGCCGCCGGTTGCGTCATGCTGCTCCTCCTTCTTCTCTGGCCGGATCTTTTCTTTCCCCTCGTCTGGATCGCCGTCTATTGCCTGATCGAACCGCTGAACGTGAAGATGGAAAATCGCTCTCTTTTTGGTGATCTGGCCCGGGGCGACTGGACGCCGGTCATCTCACTTGGCGCGGGGTGCCTGATCTGCGGCTTCTTCTGGGAGATGTGGAACTTTCTCTCCTATCCGAAGTGGGTTTACCGGATACCCTACGCCGCTTGGTTTCACGTCTTCGAGATGCCGCTTCCGGGTTATCTCGGTTACCTGCCGTTTTCTCTGGAATTGTTTGCCCTGTACCACCTGGTCACGGGGCCTTTGCTGCCGGAAAGGAACCGACGGTATCTCCGCCTGACTGAAAACGAACCCTGAACAGAACCTGCCTGATCTTTTGTCCGGCAGCGACCGGCGAAAAGCAGTCAGCCTGCTGTTGATAATCCCGGCGCCTTTATGTTAGTGTAGCGGCCTTTCAATCCATGCACGAGGAGGGAGAGCTATGTTTGCCGTCATCATGGCAGGGGGTAAGGGGGCGAGATTCTGGCCCAGAAGCAGGGAGAGGATGCCCAAGCACCTCCTGGACATCCTGGGCGAGCGGACGATCATCCGCGAGACCGTCGACCGGATCAGGCCGCTGGTCCCCGCCGAACAGACACTGATCGTTACGGGAAGGAGCCATGCGGCCGAGCTGATCCGCCAGCTTCCCGAGATCCCTCCGGAGAACATCCTCATCGAGCCGGTCGGACGGAACACCGCCCCCTGCATCGGTCTCGCCGCACTGCATATTCTCAGGCGCGTCCCGGATGCGGTGATGCTGGTCCTTCCCTCCGATCACCGGATCGGCGATGAGGCGACGTACAGAAAAGTCCTGCAGGCGGCCGCCGGGGCGGCTCTGCAGGGTGATCCACTCGTCACGATCGGAATCCGGCCGACCGGACCGGAGACGGGTTACGGCTACATCGAACAGGGCGATCTTTTCTCTGACAACGGCTCGGATCAGATCTACCGGGTCCGCTCCATGCGGGAGAAACCGCCCCAGGAGCAGGCGGAACGCTTTCTGGCGCAGGGAGGGTTTTCCTGGAACAGCGGGATGTTCGTCTGGAAGGCCTCGACAATCATCAAAGCGATCGGGCAGTTCCTTCCCGATCTCCAGCAAGGGCTCATTGAGATCCGGGAGGCGCTTGGCACGGACCGGGAAGAGGAGGTCGTGGGATCCATCTACGCGGGACTGAAGTCCGTCTCCATCGATTACGGTGTAATGGAAAAGGCAAAGGATGTCCTGGTCATCCCGGGGGCCTTTGACTGGTCCGATCTGGGAAGCTGGGACGCCTTGTGGGAAGTCTCCAAGAAGGACGAAAACGGGAACGCCGTCCGGGGAGAGTTCATCGGCATCGATGCGGCCGACTCTCTCATCCACAGCACCGGAAAGCTCGTCGCCCTGGTCGGGGTGAAGGACCTCCTCGTCGTTGAGACGAAAGACGCCCTTCTCATCTGTCGGCGGGGCCGGTCTCAGGACGTGCGAAAGATCGTGGAGACATTGGAAAAAAGCGGCCTTACGTCCTACTTATAGAAAAAGGGAGCTTCCTGCGCCGGCGTCTGTTTTCCTTTGAGCGCCACCCCGCCCTTGTCGAGTGCCGCAGCGATCCTCTCTTCATTAGTCTTCAGGTCGTCGAAAGTGATACTGACCGTGTTTTCCGCGGGACTCCCGAAACGGATGATCCCCTCCAGACCCTTGAGGATAGAACTTATCCTCGCATAGAGTCCTCAGGCGTGGCAGCCGGGTATATTCAGCTGAATTGTCTTTTCCGCTGCAGTCACCGGTGCGGCAATCACCAAGAGCAGCAAGAAAACAGCCGCGAGGCCGAAAAGCTTTTTCCCGATCATCCCGTCATCCCCTTTTCCCGATAGAATCCAAACCCCCACGGCGGTATCGTCTCCCCATGCGGGAGGTTGTCCTTTCATAAACACATCGCGCGGAAAAATCCAGTTATTTTCCCTCTCCATAGATGAATGGCCCAAATAACCCTTGACGAACAGGAGATTATTTGTTTCATTTTTGAAATCGACTCCGTTGATTGAATTGTCCTATTCTTTTATATGAGCACAATACATGAGCCCTGCTAAACATCCCGATCCAATGCAGTCCAACGACCAGGCAATCCAAGCGCGTGCGCTGCGTGCGATCGCCGGCAATCGCATAGCCGGGCTGCATTTTCCCGGCCATTTTCTCGGTATCGAATGGCGGGAAGTCGCCGGCGGAATTGCAAGACTTTCGCTTGCGGACGGGCCTCATTGCCGCGATGCGAACGGGACAGTCAACATCGTGGCGCTGGGAATCCTCGTCGATAACGCCCTCGCCGCTTCCGCACGGACCGGAACCCCGCCCGGGGCACGGCTGGGGACCATCCACTTGCAACTCCAATTCACCGGCGCGCCGGTCACCGGGGACCTCAGCGCCGAATCGCGGCTGCTCGGCCGCACGGAGGGGGCGACTCTGCAGCAATCGATGTCGGCGGCGACGTTCCTGGCAAACGGCAAATCCATCTGTCATGCAAGCGGCGAATTTGTGCTGCTCGACGCACCAGCGGGCGTTACACTCGCGCCGTTGCCGTGGGAGCGTAAGGAGCCGACACATATTTTGCCGGTCGACGCAGGAGAGCTGGAGCCGCACGAACGGGCGATTCTCAAGGCGTGCGACGCCGCACTCGCGAATGCGTCGCCGCGGGCTTCGTTCATCCAGCACTTATGGGGCGGCGTTCCGCGCCGTACCGCGCAAGGGGCAAGCAACCGTGTGGCGATCGGGCCGCATATCGGCAACCGCGTCGGCCATGTGCAGGGCGGGATATTGTTCGGCATTGCGGCGACCAACGCACTCGCGGCCGCCCCTGAAACAATGATGTTGTCGAACGCGTCGGTCTGGTACATCAGCCCCGGCCGTGGCGCCGCACTCAGCGTCAGGTCGCGTGTCGTGCATACCGGCCGCACCATCGCCGTGGTGCGAACCGAAATAAAAACCGACGGCGGCGACCGCGTGGTCGAGGCGATCACCCATCATGTCGCGCGCAAAAGCGCCTGAGTGGGCTATCCAGTGGAGTGCGCCAGACTTGCCAGTGCTGAAAGTGGAGGATCCCGTCAATTGCACTGCTCCGTAGTCACTCATGGCCTTGGGTTATCGATTCCGTTTTCCATTAAACAGATGTCAATTATTTGACAGAATTCAACCTAATCGTCAGATAATAATCAGACAGAACCGGCATCTCTCTCCTTCCGTTCGCTCAAACCATCCTGTAATTATCAAATTTCATCTTACAAGTGGCTCTCGTATGCGCCCTCATCCGAAGAACTACCATGGCATATGTATTGCTAATATTGATCAGAACTTGCCGGAAAGGATCAGAAGTGAGCCGTACGTCGTTGAACGTGCTTAAGTATTTATCGCTAAACGGGAGAACCGGCGGATTTGAGTCATTCTCTGTCCGGAGTGGCTCTATAAACAATGAAAAGGAGAGCGGGGAATGAAGGTAAAGATGAATTTGAAAAAGAAGATCTTCCTGTTTGTGCTTATTTTTGTGTTGATCACAGTAGCAATCGGATTCTCAGCGATATTCATCGTTGACAGCAAGGTCATCCACACCGCCCATGAGAAACTTACCGGCGATTTGGCCATGGGCAGGACTCTCCTGAATGAAAAACATCCGGGAGCCTGGTCGATCCGTGAAGGAAAGCTGTTGAAGGGCGACACCGCGATGAACGGCAATTTCACGATCGTCGACACCATCGGCGAATTGACCGGGGATACGGTCACCCTCTTCCAGGGCGATACCCGGGTGTCTACCAATGTGAAAAAGCCCTCGGGCGAACGGGCAGTGGGAACAAAAGCGTCCCAGCCCGTCATCGATGCGACTCTCGCCGGGGGGAAGGTCTATATCGGCAAGGCCAATGTCGTCGGGACATGGAATCAGACCGCCTATGAACCGATCAAGAATGCCGGCGGCGAAATCATCGGGATGTTTTATGTGGGTGTGCCCAACACGCGCTATGATCAAATTACCAACGATATTACCAGTAAAATTATCATCATCAGCTTCATTGGACTGATCATCGTGGCCGTCCTGAGCCTGTTCCTCATCAAATCCATAACCGGTCCGCTGAATCGGGTGATTGCCGGTATAACGGAAGGGGCCGATCAGGTGTCGTCTGCAGCATCTCAGGTAGCATCGGCAAGCCAACAGTTGGCGGAGGGGACGTCCGAGCAGGCATCGTCGTTGGAGGAGACATCGTCGTCGCTGGAGGAGATGTCGTCGATGACAAAGCAGAACGCGGATCATGCCAACCAGGCCAAGGCGATGATGACCGAGGCGCACCATATCGTCGAGAAGGTGAACCATCATATGATGGACATGGCCGGAGCTGTGGCAGAGATCACACGGTCGAGCGAGGAGACGGGGAAGATCATCAAGACGATCGACGAGATTGCGTTCCAGACAAATCTATTGGCGCTCAATGCGGCGGTTGAAGCGGCGCGTGCCGGAGAAGCGGGAGCGGGGTTTGCGGTGGTGGCCGACGAGGTGCGGAATCTGGCGATGCGGGCGTCAGAGGCGGCGAAGAACACGAGCCTTCTGATCGAGAACACGATCAAGGCGGTACGGAAAGGGAATGAGCTGACGAATGCGACGCAGGAGGCGTTCAAAGAGAACGCATCGATATCGCTGAAGATCGGACAGCTGGTAGATGAGATTGCGACGGCATCCGAAGAGCAGGCCCAGGGTATCGGCCAGGTAAACATGGCCGTCACGAAGATGGACACGATGACGCAGTCTGCGGCATCCAACGCGGAGGAGTCTGCGGCCGCCTCTGAGGAACTCAACGCCCAGGCGGAGCAGGTGAAGGTGTATATCCAGGATTTGGTGAAGATGGTCGGGGGGGGGTCGAACGGGTCAACGTCGTCCCGTTCGGCGCTCGATGGCGGCAATAGATCCGAGGGGATATCGACGGCTGCCCACAAGGCGCAGCCGCTGCTGGAGAAGCCGGAGAAGAAGGGTAACGGCAAGGCGGGTCGCGGTCGGGTTGTCAAAGCCGCCCGTCGTCCGGAAGAGGTGATCCCCCTGGCGGAGGGAGGATTCAAGGATTTCTAAGGAATCGCCAACCGGTTTTATGACTCACCTTTACTCTGGTGAAGATCAGGGGTAGGCATTCCCGCCTACCCCTGATTTCCCTTTTTGCACCACTTCATCCTTGATAAAAATCTAAGAATATTTTATTAAACCGCCGGTCCTTGCCTCGGCTTCTAAATCCTCAACCGCCATAAAGACACTGAAGCATTTTCCAGCAAGACCCAAAAGTGAGATCGGATGCGCATTGCCACCTTCGGGGACCTCCATTTAAGTCATATATCGGCTCTGGACAAATTCAAAGGCCGGGAGGAAAACCTGCTTCGTTTTGACGACCACCTGACCCGTACGCACGAAAAGATCGTCCTCATGGGCGACATCTTTCAAACCGATTACGGCTTCTACCCGGGTCCCCGGTCTGATATCCTGGAAATGATTTTGAATCGCTACCCCCGAATCATACGGCGCTGGGGCTCGAAATCCTGCCGGATCATTTTCGGCAATCATGACCGGATCACTCACAAATTATTGGGTACAGTAAAACAAATCCAACTGAAAAAAGACGGGTGGCGTCTCTGGTTCATTCACGGCCATCAATTTGATCCCTTCATCGGCGAAAAACAATTTCCCTACCTGTTCACTTGGATGATCGGTGGGATGCGCCGGGTCGGTTTTCGGCGGTTGGCCGATTTCTTGGAAGGTCCTTTCTATGACTTCGGACAGAGATTGTTCCGTTCCCTTACTTTAAAGGCCCGCGAAGAATTAGTTGACGGCAAAAATGATATCATCATTATGGGGCATTCCCATCAGACGACCTGCCTCCCTTTTGGAAAAGGCGTTTATGTGAATTCGGGCGACTGTTTCTGCAGGCTTATGAAATATATCTCGATTGATACCTTTGCCCGAACCGTGGAAGTCCGCGCCTTCATCCCTCCTCAAGGGCATCAGGTGATTTATCGCTGGCCGGGCAACGCTGTATCCGGCCCCGTCATGGAATTAAAGAAGTAAGGTGGGCTGTAACATCAAAAAGACAGCCGACGCGACCGCCGTGAAAAGGAATTTCTTATCGATCATTCCAGAGACAAGAGGTTGTCAAGATGATTTTTCGCGGACGGGATTTTTATTTGCTGCGCACCGCCGTCCATCCATGATTGCCGGTGATCGACGCCTCCTCTTCTGTCGCAAGATGGCTGTAGAAGGGGTTGATTTCAACCTGCACATTTCCGGAGAGGGTATTTCCCGTTACCTTCCCTTTGAAGAACATCCCCGTCTTGTTTCTGCCGAATCCCTTGCCCAAGAAAAAGCTGATCATGTCCCCTTTGACTTTGGCATGGGAAATTGAGGCGTTGTCCTGCTTTGTCAGCAGGGTTACCCGGATCTCCTGAAAATTCTGGACCACCTCCACGGTATATTCGCCGTCTTTCCCCAAGGCGGGTGTGCTGATATGCCATCTACCCTTCGCATCTGCAGGCAGGACCCAGTAATAGTAGGTGCTTTCGCCCAACTGTTCAACCACATCCGGTTTCCAGTCCCCCATGTCGAAGTCGTGCGACAGGATGCGCGTTCCCGGTTTGAGCTGTTTGAACAACCGGGAACGGAGGCTGAGATTCAGTTCGGGCAGGAGATACAGCGCAACAATGGTCGCCGGGCTGATGTCGGTTGTAAAGAGATCCTGTTCATAGAAGGTTACCCGGTCGTCGACACCCGCTTTTTTTGCGTTTACCCGGCTTTCGCGTATCCGCTCGGGATCGATGTCGATACCGACGCCGCGGGCGCCGAAATTTTTCGCTGCCGTAATGATGAAACGCCCATCTCCGCAACCGAGATCGTAGACCACATCATTTTGGTTCGTACCGGCCAGCTCCAGCATCTCATTGACGACATACTGGGGGGTGGCGATAAAATGAACGTCCTGCGCCCTCACCGATGAGGCGGGCGCCATCGCGCCGAATAAGACCAGACAGATAACCGTACCGGCAAACCAGATTCTCCGCTGACGCTTCATAGCCTTTTTTCTCCCTTGGAATATCTATTTGTTTTGTCGCATACGGGGCAATATTGCGAGAACCGCCCCCATGAAAAGAACACCCACGCCTGCCAGCGCCCCTATCCCCGTATAAGCGAGACTGGCCTGAAGCATGTACAGACAGGTCGAACAGAATACCACCGGGATTAGAGGATACAAGGGAATCTTGAAGGGACGGGGGGTATCGGGGTCCCTGATACGCAATACAACGAGGGAAACACCCGCCAGGAAGAAAAACAGCCAGAATATCGGGGCAGTGAACTCCACCATGGTCACGAACCCCCCGCGGGTAATGGTACCCATCAATACCAGCGCCGAGGCAATGCCCCCTTGGAGCAGGAGGGCATTGACCGGGGTGTTTGCCCGTTCCTGCCAGCGGCCGAGGAAGTTGAACAGAGAAAAGTCCCTGCCGACAGCATAGTTGGAGCGGGCGCCGGTGAAGATGGTCGCGTTGATTGCCCCCAACGCGGACACAGCGATGAGAAGACTGACGAAATTTGCCCCTCCCTCGCCGAGAACCTTTCGCATCAGGTCCGCCGCAACGACCTCGGACCGGCTCATACCGTCCATACCCAGACCCTTGAGATACGAGAAGCCAGCCAGCAGATAGATGGCGGTGATGGCGCCCAGACCCCACAGCAGCGCGCGGACCATGCTGTGTTTTCCTTCGCGAAGTTCAGCGGAGAGATACACCGCCTCATTCCAGCCGCCGAACGTCAGAAGAACGAAAACCATCGCCAGACCGAATGAGGGATTGGCGTTGGCCAGGCTTCCCCCGGATGGGGAAAGGGGCGGCGCCATGGCTGCCCCGGCAATCAATACGAATATCAGGCCGATTATTTTCGCGGCCGTGAGAAGGCTCTGCATCCATGCGCCTTTTTGCGTACCCATCAGGTTCAAGGTGGTCATGGACATGACGGCGAGAATCGCGCCAAGCGAGGTGGTATACACGGACGGCAGCAGCTGCGAGCAATAGTCCCCGAAGACGAAGGCCAGCATGGCGATGGATCCCGGCTGAATGACCGTCATGCGCGCCCAGCCGAACAGGAAGGCCACTTTCCGGCCGAAGGCGCGGGCAAGGTAATGGTAATCTCCGCCGGTGTGAGGGTACGTTGTCGCCAACTCGGCATAACAGAGGGCGCCGATCAGGGAAATTGCGCCTCCCAGCAGCCAGGCAAGAAAAAAAATGACATTGTCCCCCGTATTGGCGGCGACGAGCGAGGGCGTCTTGAATATGCCCGTTCCAATGACCACCCCGATAATCAGGGCGACTGCGTCAATGACCGAAAGTGTCCGCCTGGGTGCGGCTGTTGTATCCCCCATACTGTTGCCCTGCACCTTCCGGGAGTTCACCTGTTGACAAGGCAGCCATTCGATATTGATAAGATCTTCCTATTTAGTCGTGGGAGAATACGAAGAAGGCCCCTGCATGTCAAGGAGATAATAAGGTCTTTATATTACATATGGCAGATACAGCAGAATGTTGACAATTGTCAATAGTTGTACGTGAACCATCTCCGAATTCCGGTTGAGGATTATGATAACTGATGAAGCGCCCCTCCGCTTCGCCGTGGTTGCCCTCTCACTTATTGGATATCAGGCCTACGCCAAAGGGATGCCGCCGTTGATCCGTTCGTAGGCGGCGATATACTGGTCGACCATGCGATCCAGACTATCCCGCTCCCGGGTTTCCCGCATGATTCTACGGATCTGTGATTCCCGTACCTCGGCGGGCCGGCGGTGGAATTCAACGCTCCTGTGCAGGCCGTACCACAGCCCGCCGGAATCATAATCGCGAAAGAGAAAGCCGTTGCCCGCATCCCGGGGGGCGCCATCGATCATGAGGGCCATCTCCCGGATCTTGTCGTGGTAGCCCCCGGTATCCCGATTCGTCACCGTCGCCCCGTAGAGATTCCCGAGCTGGTCGATCTGTCCGCAGGGCTCATAGAGAGACGCCCCGAATACATCGCTCGCCGCTGCGAAACCGAGCATCGACAACGACTCATCGAAGCGGCGGTAGGAGATCTTCCCCCCGGACGACCAGGCGATCCTACCGCAGACCTCTTCGTGACTCCGGTCCCCGCCGACACCGCTGCCGATGATGGCAATCTGGGTATCGCCGTGTTCAATAACAAACCGGTGGGCAATATCCTCCAGGAGGTGGATCCCCTTCTGGGTCGGATCCAGCCGTGAAGGCCAGTAAAGAAGGATCGCCGCCGGGTCGACCTGCAATCCCATCCGCCGCTGGAACTCCACGAGGTTTTGCCGTTTGGCCTCCAGGACATGATCGTCCGGTCCGAACGGCACGGCCACGTGGGGGCAGCGTTCGGGGTAGAGCTCAGGTGACGGGGCGTTGAATATCGCCAGCGTCGCCCCGTGTTCGTATTTAACTCTGATCTCCCGGCGGATGTCCGCTCCGAAAATCGGTTCCCCCCCGAACTGCCCTTCCACAATCTCCCGGAGAAAACTTCGCCCGACAAAACTCACCAGGCTCGCGTTCTTGATCGCCGTGGCATGGTTGTCGATGTGGTGGCTGCCGTTCCCGTTGGTGAAGTAGAGATAGGGGATGAGCGGCGCCAGCTCGACCCCGTCCAGCATGTCCAGGGGTGTTTGTCCCGTGTGGATATTATGAACGGTATGAAGGACCGGGCAGCCCCGCAGTTTCGCGTAGGCGGTGATGACCCCCCCCGCCATCCAGTCATGACTGTGAATGATCAGCCTGCCGCCGTGCTTGGCCCGGACGTTGGTGATGATATGGTTCACCACCTGTTTTTGAAATTCGGCGGCATTCTGATGGGGAAGGCCTTCATAGGCGCTGGAGAGATGGGAAAAAACGGACGAGTTGACTAAATGGATCTTCTCCGGATCGATGTGATTCCTGAGTTCATACCAAGCGTCATCATTGAGACAGCACTCCTGTTGAAAGCGTCGCTTGAGATAGAGGGTGGCGATATGGCATTCAATCCCCCGCTCGGTGAGGCCGCTGCAGAGTGTGGCTATCACCTCGCCCAGTCCGCCGCTCTTACTGGCGATGTACCGGGCCAAGTGACCCATGGTGTCCGGCAAACGTGCCGTCTCCGGCGCGATGAGGAGTACCGCTGTCTTGTCCAGCTTACCCATAAGTTCCGTTAAGGACTCTCAATCATGGTGACGACAAATGGCGATAAGGACTCCCTTCTTCTCCATTGACCGGAACCGTTGTCTCCCAGTTCAATCAATAAGATATACAAGATACGTGCCATAGTACATCAACTCCCGGAGAGTGGAGAATGCCAGCGACGGATTGATCTGAGGCGGGAAGGAACCCGGATTATTCATCAATGATTTCTAACTGATGTGAATTCAAGGGCCGGATGTGAGCCGTCAGCCCTTCCCGGGCAGGGGGACCGGAATGTAGTCAATACTTTGACAGCACGGTAGAAATGAGGCGTTCACCTGTCGGGAAGTTCTTACACGATGAGAACGGGAGACCGTAATTATTGACAAGAACTTGCTTTTACGTGACTCGATGGTATGAAAAAGCAGTCTTGTATATCACCGGGCTTCGACAGCGATGGGTAAACGATTCGGAGATAGCAACGAAAGCCTGATCAATTCCCTCTCTTCCTGTTTATGGGGAAATCATAATAATTATGATTTCCCCATAAGTTTATGATTCTCTCATACCCCACCCTCATCACTCCAAATAACAAAGTTCATATAAAACGCGGCACATCATCCGAGGTTTAGACACTTATGAAGTGAGTATCTCGGATGGAATTTTCTGGCCTATCTCCTGTTCGGTCTTTCCGCTTCCCCTCTGTCAGGATTCCTCTGTGATCCACCCTCACGAGATTGGCGCGGCTGAGTAGACGGCTTGACCTCCCGCGGTGTTTGAACCTCTCTGGCTTGCGGCCGAGATTGCTGCGGGTTGACCGCCTCACGGGGTTTCGGCTGAACCTCCCGAGGTGGTCGGACTTCGTGGGGTTGTGATCTGGGTTGCACCGGTTCGATCACTCTTTGAGAAGGCATGACCGTTCGAGACGGCTCGGCGGTCCGGGAGCGCGGCCGGAATTGCAACCCCTGGACACCCCATGTTTGCTGCCTTTCCCAATGCCTGTTCTTTTTCCAGCCGCCCCAGTTTTGCTGAAGCTGATTGTGAGGTATTGGTTGGAAGTTCCAGGGATGCCCTTTCCAACGACGATCCCTGTAATCCGTCCTCCACCCTGAATGGATCTTGGGATAAAAAGAGGGAACCCTTTTATAATAACCCCACCCTGAGTTATACTGCCGTGAGCGGTACCAGCGCCCTTGCCACGGACGCCACCACCAACCGTCGTAGAAAAAGATTTCCTCCTCAATCTCAGGGACAAAGTAGACATACGTCTCAGGTATCACGATCACCGCTGGTGGTGCGGGAAAGACGATCAGCGGGGGCAGAGGGATACTCACACGGACATCGACCGCTGCTAGCGATGGAAGAGGAACGAGTGCCACCATCGCCAAAAGTGCTGCTCCAAAAAGGGTCTTTTTCATTTTATTGCCTCCTTTATCCGGCACCGATGCCAATTTTATCCATGGACACCGCAACGACGAATGACATTTGCACTATACACTTTTCATTTCTTCTCTGTCAATCTTCAATCGGGCCGTATGGCATGCAGAGTGAAGAGCCCGAAAGCGGACTTTGGTTGCCCCGCCTCCTTGACAGCAGGAGGGCCTTCCTCTATACAATAAGAATAATCGAGAGCGAAATAAAGCGATCTCGAATAAAAACCAGAAATGGGTCTTTTTAGGAAAACCACATGCAACTTCATATTTCGGGAAAGCTCATTCTGGCCTCCGCCTCGCCCCGCCGGATTGAACTGCTTCAGCTCATGGGACTCGCATTCGAGGCGTTGCCGAGCGGCATCGACGAGTCCTTCCAGCGGGGAGAGACCCCCCGCGAACATGTACTGCGCCTCTCCGAGGAAAAGGCGCTCGCCATTGCCCGGAGTCACCCCGACGACTGGGTCCTGGGCGCCGATACGATCGTAATCATCGCCGGCGAGGTCCTCGGCAAACCGGGATCGGTGGCCGAGGCGAAGGAGATGCTGGAAAAGCTGAGCGGACAGGAGCACGAAGTGTTCACAGGCTTCAGCATTGTCCGGCAGAAAACGGGGGTCCTGATCCGGGAAGTCGTCGAGTCCTCGGTCCTGTTTCGATCGATTTCGGGCGACGAGATGGACTGGTACACCGGTTCGGAAGAGCCTTACGACAAGGCGGGTGCGTACGCCGTGCAGGGGATGGGCGCCTTCTTCATCCGGGAGATCCGCGGTTCGTATACGAACGTCATGGGCCTCCCCTTGTGCGAGGTTGTCGATGCCCTGAAACGGGTATCGGCAATTGGTTTTCATAGGAGGCGATCATGAACGTCGAGGATAACATCCGGCATGTCCGGGAGGTGATGGCTGAGGCGGCCCGCCGGTCGGGGCGGCCGGCATCGGCGATCAGGCTGATGGCGGTCACCAAGACCGTAGACGACGACCGCATCCTTGCTGCCATCCGGACCGGGGTGGAGATCATCGGTGAAAATTACGTCCAGGAGGCGAAGCGGAAGATCGAGAAACTGGGAAAGGCGGGTGAATGGCACCTGATCGGCCGCCTCCAGATGAACAAGGCGAAATACGCCGTCCGCCTTTTCGATATGATCCATTCCGTCGACCGGCTGGAGCTGGCCGCCGAACTCGACCGGCGCTCCCGGGCGGCCGGACGGGTCATCCCGATCTTGATCGAGGTCAATGTCGGCGGGGAGGAATCGAAGAGCGGCATCCCGCTCAACGCCGCCCTGGATCTGGTCCGTGTGGTGGCCCCTCTGGAGAATCTCTCGATCCGGGGTCTCATGACGATGCCTCCCTGGTTTGACGACCCGGAGGAGTCAAGGCCCTATTTCCGGGCTCTGAGGGAGCTTGGGGACAAGATCGCTGCAGAGGCCTTTCCCCGCGTGGAGATGCGGGAACTCTCAATGGGAATGACGGACGATTACGTCGTCGCCATCGAGGAAGGGGCGACGATTGTCCGGATCGGCCGGGGGATCTTCGGGGAAAGAAAGGGGTGATCCATCCCGCGTTGGCGGGAAGGGGAAACCTTGACAACAAAGTTGATCCATTCCGATAAGGAGAAGCGACGATGAACAAAGGAGCGTTTTACAAGCTGAGTTACGGCCTCTACGTGATCACTTCCGGCGAGGAGGGAAAATTCAACGGCCAGATCGCCAACACGGTCTTTCAGGTCACCTCGGAGCCGCCAACCGTTGCGGTGAGCATCAACAAACAGAACTATACCCACGAGTTTATCCGGTCGAGCCGGCGGTTCGCCGTCTCCATCCTGGATGAGGCGACGCCGATGACGATGATCGGCCAGTTCGGTTT